>NZ_JATABF010000044.1:0-49025 GCF_036533715.1 Vibrio sp. M260121
TAAATTAGGCGGTTGGAAAGATACCAAGAGGACGGGTAGAGCTTCAATAAAGGTGCTTTGGGAAGGATGGTTTAAACTGCAAACCATCCTTGAAGGCTACGAACTCGCAATGTCTCTTGATCACTAGACTTGTGATCAAGAGACAGGCCAATCGGCAGCCTTTTTTATATCTGTAGAAAATTACGCGAAGCTAAAAACGTGCTTATCCATCATGTTCACCATACGCCCAATCTCAGGCTTAGTGATGGTGTCATTTGCACCAAGAGATAACGCTTTCGCACGGTTGTCTTCACTCATCAAAGAAGAGAACATCACGATTGGGGTTTGACTGTAGGCTTCCGTATCACGTAGTCGCTTCACTAAGTGCATACCATCCATACGAGGCATTTCTACGTCGGTAACAACGGCATCGAGTAACTCACGAACTGGCAAGTTTTCTTCTTTCGCTACTTCGATCAAGCTCATTAGCTTTTCATACGCCTCGCCACCATCTTTACAGGTGATCACGTTATAGCCCGCAGAAGCCAAAGTATCTTGAATCAGTGAACGAATAAACGCAGAGTCATCCACAACCATGATGGTTTTTGCGTTACGCTTACCGACCATGCGCTGGTTCAGATCAACCGACTTATCGCCCGTCACATCGTACTTTTCCATACTCAGTTCTGGGTTGATGTCTGCAATGATCTTCTCGAAGTCTAAGATCATGATCAGATTGCCGTCTTTACGAACTACCGCAACAACACAGTCCTGCTCACCCGCTTCTAAGAATTGGCTTGGGGATTCTACATCGTTCCATGAAATACGGTGGATACGCGAAATACTGTCGATCAAGAAGCCATTCGTCATCTTGTTAAAGTCGGTAACAATAACAAACTTACGTTCAAGATCACGACGCGTAGGAACACCAAGCCAACCAGCAAGGTCAACCAATGGCGTTAACACTTCACGCGACGAAAATACGCCGATCATATGAGGTTGTGCATTCGGATAATCAGTAGTCTCCGGCACGCGAATCACTTCACGCACTTTAGCGACGTTAATACCGTAATAACATGTTTTTGTGCTGCCATCTGGCAATTGTTTTTCTAGATGGAACTCAATGATTTCAAGCTCATTGGTGCCACTTTCAGTCAGAATAGTACTGGTTACGTTACTCATAAACCCAATTATCCAAAATACGCATCAAGAAAAGGCTTGATGCAATGCCACAGAGAATCACTTCACAGGCGTAAAAATCCAAGAGTCCTTTTGTAGTCTTTGAGACAGAATTTGTAAATAATCAAAAGGATGCTGACCGCACACTTCTATATCAAATGATGAAATTTCGTCTCATTTTTGAACAAAACTCAGCCATGAGTTCGATATAGAAAAGACGTCTGTTTAGATAGCGGCAGCCAATAGAAAAAGTTTAGCGATTTATTAGTGTGTTTTAATAACCGACTCATTCGAAACTCGGTGACGCTCACCGTATACGCCTTCTTCCGTGCGAACACCGCAGCTGATGACCATGGTGATTTGGTCACTGTCACGTAAGCCAAGCAAAGCTTTCACACGCTTCGAATCAAATCCTTCCATCGGGCAAGTGTCATATCCCTTATCTCTCATGGCATACATAAAAGTCATGGCGGCAAGAGAAACACTTTTGTGCAAGCATACGCGAACATCCGCTTTACTCACCTCACGCACCATGGGTTTATTACGCCCTAACCACCAGCTGTAGAGCTTACGAACGACTCCACGAACACCAAATGCATCGTTGTTATAAACCATCGGGATGAGTTTTTCGTAGTACTTTAGAGCGCGCTTGGCCGCAGCGTCGTCACGGCCTTCAAAAGCTTGGCGCACAGTCTCTGCGTTGCGCTTTGCGCGCTCTTTCCAGTTATGAGTCGTGGCAACAAACACCACCAATTCGTTAGCTGTCTTAGCGGCATTTTGCCCCATACAAAGCTCAGCAAGCGCTGCTTTTTTATCTTCTGAGATCACACGATGGAATTCCCACATCTGCATGTTGCTGCTGTTAGGACTTAATGTGGTTAGCTCAAGGGCCTTGGCAACATCATCATGGTTAAACTCAGCGCTCGCGTCGTATTTTCTGACTGAACGGCGAGATTGAACAATAGATTCAAAAGAAGATTGGTTCATAACGGACTCAAAAGATGGAAAAAACGCGATCTTACCGATTCAGACCTCACCTGCAAGCGTAAATACAAAGCCAGACACAAAATCGTGTCTGGCCGTCTTATTATTGAAGTTTGAAAAAACGTATTTGGTCTGAAAGGTTAATCGACATTCTTGCCAATTCGTCAGCGGCCTGATTGCTGTCTTGAATCATGTTAACCGTCTGATCGACTTGGTCTCTTACCGATACGACACTTTGGTTGATCATTTCCGCTGTCGCACTCTGCTCTTCTGTTGCCGCTGCAATTTGTGTGTTCAGAGCGTTCGTTTGTTCAATATTGGTAGAGATACTAATAAAGGCATCGTTCGCAGATGCAGATTGATGAACCGTCTGCTCAAGCATCTGCTGCCCCGCATCGATAGAATCCACCACTTGGGTCGTGTTCTGCTGCAACGTATGAATTCGATCTCCAATTTTTTCTACTGCTTTTTGAGTTTCTTGAGCCAACTGACGCACTTCATCCGCAACGACTGCAAATCCACGTCCTTGGTCACCAGCCCTTGCTGCCTCAATCGCTGCGTTTAGTGCAAGTAAGTTGGTTTGCTCAGCGATGGTTTGAATGACTTGACTGATGTCTGCTACTTCGGCTGTACCATTGGACAATGTCGCCACTTTCTGGCTCATTGTGCCCATTTGACTTGCTAGCCCGCCGACTTGCTCAGTCGCACTTTGCATGATAACTTGTCCCTGCTCAGACACCTCCGACGCCACTTCGGCCTCACCGGACGCGCCATTCGCATTTTGTGCAACTTCAGTGATCGCCACCGTCATCTCGTTAACCGCCGTCGCGACTTGGTCTGTTTCCATTTGCTGCGATTGTGCATTGCTTATTATCTCAGAGTTTACGGCTGATAGTTCTTCCGAAGCGGAAGCAAGAAGATCACAGCATGAAATGACCTCAGAAACGGTTTTATACAACGGCTCTTCCATGTGATGTAAGGCATCAAGCATTTCTGCCACCTCATCACTCCCCTTCACTTGTTGCTGCTCTGCAGAGATTTCACCGCAACTCAACTTCTCAAATACAATTTCCATTCGTCGAGCTTTGCTTCAAACTGCTGATAGTCTCGTTCATTATTGGTCAATAGGTATTCTGTCGCTTCTTGGGTTAGCGCTTTAAACACCAAGGTGGCATCAGCAAGCTCCGCACGATATTGCGTTACATCGGGCGATTCAGAAAGACGTCTTTCTAACTTTGATTCCACTTGCTTTTGAAAAGAGACAAGCTCGGCAACCTTTAGATCTCGCTCTTTCATTAATCGAGAAACGTCATTTAGATTTTCCATGTAGCGAACCAATTCAGAAGTCACTTTTTCAAATCGAGTTTTACGCTCTGGATCGAAGGCACTTTCAGCCTGCTTTTTGGCTTCTTGATGGGCGAATTTTAATGCATCCATAGATTGAGAGAAAAATTGTGGATCGCGATTTGTCCGATACGTCAATGTAAGACCGTCATTCTCTCACTTGCTATCTAATTGATTCTATTATTTTTAGCGCAACACTTTCTCACATATGAGACACACCTTTTCAAATAATGAAATTGTCATTTTCACCCACTCCTCACGGATTTTTCCTACAATCCTACCTCATTAAATAAGTGCTGAAAGGAAGCGGCAAGTAAATTGAAATATAAGGTGAGGCACAAATATGAATAACGTTCTTATTATCGACGACCAACCGTTATATAGCGAAGCACTCGCTTCTCTTGTTCAAACCGCTTTCCAATATGTTAACGTCGTGGAGTCAACAGACAGCGCTGAAGTTATGGGAATCATTCGCAACCAACCTGTAGATTTGGTTATTTTAGACGTCGTGCTAGGCGATCGAGATGGCATGCGCTTGGCTAAGAACATATTAGCGACAGGTTACCAAGGCAAAATCTTGTTTATTTCTTCTCGTGATTATTCAAGTTTGTCTAAAGCCGCATTTGAAATGGGTACACACGGCTTTTTAAATAAGAATGAAGCGAAAGCCACCATTATGGATGCCATCGTCAGTGTGACACGTGGATATTCGATGTTTAAAGCGACGCATAACCAATCATCGGGTAACGTCGCTTTATCTAATCGTGAAGCAATGGTGTTCCATTACCTTGCCCAAGGTTACTCAAATAAGAAGATATCTGAGCAACTGTCACTGAGTGCTAAAACCATCAGTACATACAAAACTCGAATCTTGAAGAAGTATCATGCTGAGTCTGTCGTAGAACTTCTCAACACCCTTCCTCAAGAAGAGTGTGGCAGCCTTTGTTGTTAGTTCCGCTTACCAGTCATCAGGTTAAGTAATTACGTATCTCGAGATAGCATCAGTTAATAGCTGGTGCATCGAGTTGTAGCGATGAGTTTGTTTCATTTGTACCACCACTTTTGGGCGCCCTTCAGGGTAGAAGGTCTCAGGTACAGGAATAAAATGAAAACCATCAATCGGTTTTTGATGATCTAGCAAAATTGTCGCTGCCGCCCTTGTTCTGATCACCTTGAGTAGGCTGGTAATGTTTCCAATAGTCGCAACCCGGTCAATATTCAGTCCGCCCTGCTCAAGCGCTCGCTTGGTGATTTGTTCCCTATCCTTCCAACCTGAGAGCTCAAGCAAAATGAACTTAAGCTCACACGCTTTTTCTAAATCGGTAATGCCCAGTTCTTCAGGCACGACAATAACGGCTGGCGCGTAACCGATAAACTGTTGATGAATGGATTTGGGGTATTCTTCATTAAAATAGTGCAGTTGCATGTCTACTTTGTCTTCGAGAATATCGTCAATCGTATTGTCGGTGTTGCTTGCCACATTCACGTAGGCATTAGGAAACAAATCCATTAAGTCACCTAAAAGCAAGTGACCAAAAGATTGTTGCGCAGTTTGCGGTAAGCAGATGGTGATGCTCTTGTCATAAGACAGAGGATCAAACTCTCGCCTCACGAGGCAAGACTCAAGCTGGTCAAGGACCTCTGTGATTTCTGGTAGTTTTCGTTTCAAATAGTCTGTCGGTTCAAAGTGATGAGCTTGACGAATGAAAAGCTCATCTTCCAATTGTGTTCGCAAACGAGTGAGGTATTTACTGATAGATGCTTCGCTTTTACCTAGCGCTTTCGCAACAGGTTTAAGTTGGCGATGTCGCTCTAGCAGCACCAGTATTTTGAGGAGGTTTAGGTCTAGCTCTTTATTCACAGCACGGTTACCAAATAGAATCAAAGATTAACATTGTGATTTTTATAATTACCTTCAGCCAAATACAAAGAAAGCAGCCTTTGTATAGGCTGCTTTACTATAGAAGACCAAAGTCACGTTTTAGTCAAGTTTATCAAACTCTTATATCATTGCTTACTGATATTTAAGTCATTTAATACAATTTGCAGACATAAGACACTGTCTTCATTTAGCATCGCTTGCGCTTACATTCGTACAAATCCTCATCAGCCCGCATGATGACATCGTTCAGCGTCTCGTGCTCGGTGCTCATGGCGATACCAGTACTTACGCTAACGGCGATATCTAAGCTCTTTAAACGGTTCTCCTTCACCACTGAACGTAGTTTCTTGGCCAGCATTAGCGACTTGTTCTCACTGCAATCAGGGAGAATCGCATAAACTCATCACCACCAGTCCGAATCAGGTAATCCGAAACTCTAAAGACTTTTTTCATTGCATCTGCAATTATCGAGATAACCTCGTCCCCCACATGGTGGCCGTATTTACGATAAAACTGAACATCGAATGACATTTGAGGGAATACTTTATCGAATGAGAACAGGTATTCCTTGGCGAGATCTACCCTCTGAGTTCGGAGAGTGGAGTTCCGTCTACAGACGATTTAATCTTTGGTCAAAGAAAGGAATTTTGGATAAGCTTTTCAAAAGCTTATCTCGCATGGCTGATTTTGAATGGGTCTTTCTTGATGGCTCTATAGTTCGAGCGCATCAGCATAGCACAGGTGCAGCTACTGAAAGCTCAGAGCAAATAGGAAAAAGTCGTGGGGGCAATTCAACCAAAATTCACTTAGCTGTGGATAGTGGTGGCCTGCCGGTTTGCTTTGATTTATCGGAAGGCCAACGCCACGATATAGTGCATGCCGAAAGCTTAGTTGAACAACTAGATGAAGTTAATACCATCGTTTGTGATAAAGGATATGACAGCGAACCTTTCCGTACTTTTGTTAAGGAACGTGGCGGAGAAACGGTAATAGCTAAACGTAATTACGGACAAGATATAGACAAAGACAGTATGGATTCGTGTCTATACAAGTATCGTCACTTGGTCGAAAATGCCTTCGCGAGAATTAAGCATTATCGAGCTAATTCAAGTAGATATGACAAGCTAGAAAGGAATTATGCCAGCATGTTATCGCTGGCTTTTATGTTAATGTGGCTACCGATGTATTGTTGAACACCCACAAGTTAGCGTGTTTACTAACGTAAACATCTTCAATGGCACAGATAACAAGTTATATAAAAATCACTAAGTTGTTGTAAAGGGAAATAAAATCACTGCGATCACTGATGGGAATGCCGGCACACCTGCTGATGCTAAAGTCATTGATGGCGAAGGCAGAACCTTAATGCCGGGCTTGGTGGAATCACACATGCACCTTGCATTGCCAAAAGGCTTATTGGGCACAAACGATATGCGTTGGTCGGAAATCGCGGTTCATGCTCAAGGTTTTGGTGAGATGTACATAAATAAGGGCTTCTCAACAATTCGTGATGTCGTGGTGCTGAAGGCTCATGGACAGACATGGAACGCGACGGCCGCTTAAACGCCTTCCCTCGTACTTTTGTTTCCGGAGCGCCAATAGCTCCTGTCGGTGGTCACTCAGACGTAGGCTTGCAATCTCGTCGCTTAACAGACTCACCTCAAAACCTTGAAATTCTGAATATCATGTCGACACCTGCTGGCGTGGATGCCATCCATGAACAAGGTAGATACAATTTCCGTCAGGGTGCTCAGTTTTTGTAGGCGTTCCAATCTGGAGGAGTGTCGTCTAAGTTCGACCCGTGGCAATACCAGTCATTGTTGGATTCGGAGCTAAAAGCAGCTGTAGATATCGCAAACTCATACGGATCTTATGTATCGACACACGCTTATTCAGAAAAAGCGATTAACCAAGCGCTAGAAACAGGTGTGAAGACCATTGAGCACGGCTTTATGTATTCACCTACGCACCATAAACGCTTTAAAGAAGAAGGTGCATTCTTGGTGACAAACCTAACTGCGTTTTCTCCAGAACTTGCGAAGACGCCTGTGGTGCAATATCCAATGATCCAAGCGACGCTGCATTCAGCGCAAAAAGCTTTCGACTCTTACGTTGATAACGTCAATGAGGTGAACCCAGACTACCGCGCGTTTAATACCGACTGTGTTGGCGTTGCATCGACCTGTGCAAAACAAATTGCGCATGAGTTTTACCTAAACGCGAAGTTCTTTGGAAACTACAATGCACTTAAAGCAATGACTTCGGTCGGCGGTCGAATCCCAGCAGAGTTGATGGAAGATTGGATTAACCCATATTCAGACGGCAAAATCGGTGTGATTGAGGTTGGTGCTTACGCAGATATCTTACTGATTGATGGTAACCCGCTAGAAGACACTACCTTAGTCGACGGACGTGAGACTTGGTTTACCAACGATGCGAAACCAGACGGCTCTCACCTAACAGAAATGGATCTCATCATGAAAGATGGTCAGATCTTTAAAAACACACTGTAATCAAATACAACTCACCTCGCCTTTGCGGGGTGAGTTTTTATCGAACTAAGACGATTTAGTCACTGTAAACTCGTTCCTTCCGGCTTTGCTGCACACCGAGAACCCATCTGTCATTTGAGCGATCAATATAAGCCCTCGACCAGAAGGCAGCCAACTGTTTTCATCGAACAAGTTGGGCGCTTCAATCTGCTTAGAGATGTGATCTTTGATCGTATCTTCATCAATACCGTTTCCGTAATCAGCCACACGCAGTTCAATTTTTGTTTTTTCCCCTCGAGTCACTTCGCATTCTAACTCAACCGTTTTTCCTGCTTGTTCTTGGTAGGCATGAATAAACGCATTGTTCATCAACTCAACCACACACAACTCTAGAGTCTGCGCGACATGAGAAGAAACCGAATGTTGTTGAAGGAACTCAACCAATTCGAGACTCGCTGGGCGCGAAACTTCTAAAGACGCTTGATAGGATTTCTGGAATACCGAACTTGTCGACTTAACGGCTTGCGATTGTGCACAGCCCAACCATTGCACCTTCAACAAGCTCACGTCATCGTCGATTTCTGGTTTTCCTTGCCAGTTTTGCACCTGCTTTAAAACAGCATTAGTTTGTGCCTTTTCTGGCATCGCTTTACTCCCTTCGATGTTAGCTAGCAGTCGGTCAATGCCGTAAAGCTCCTCGCCTTGCTTGGCTTCCAATAAGCCATCGGAGAAAAACCAAAGCGCGTCATTAGGCTTAAGTTGGATACTCCCACCTTGGTACATCATCGGCTCCAATGCCCCGACGATGAAGTTGTTGTCACCAACAAGTTCCAAGCGGTTTTGTTCCGTCTGTTGCCAAACAAATTTAGGATGTCCTGCAGTGCAATAATTCAGTTCACCGGTTTCGGTGTTCAACACGGCGTATTCGATAGTGAAGTAAAGCTTGCTGTTTTGCGTTTGCTGGTAACGTCGATTAAGCCTTTCAATCACAGCAGCAGGCTCACTGATGCGGTATTCGTTGTCGCTCCAGTCTAACGTTATCGACTCCGATTTGTTACGTTGTGACAAAGTTTGTTGAATCGAGAACGCCATTAACGCCGAAGAAATACCGTGCCCGGAAACATCGAAGACATAAAACGCAACGTGTGACTCATCAAGCTCGACATAGCCCAACATGTCCCCACCAATCTTGGTACAAGGGACATAAGTGAAGCTAAATTGTGCCGTGTGAATTTGTTCTTCCACGGGCAACAGTTGCCCCATTAACTCTCCAGCAGAATCCAAATCCTGCTGAATGGTTTGATACGCTAAATCGAGCTCTTGTTTTTTTGTCGTGAGCGTGTTGTGCAGCTCTAAGGTACGAAAGCCCGCTCGGATGCGCGCTTGTAGTTCCTCTACAGACGTTTTCTTGTCGACAAAGTCATCGGCGCCAGCATCCATGCCTTTGATGATGGATTCTTGATCGTTACGGGAAGAGAGAAGCACAAAGAAGATATAACGAGAAAACGGCGACGATTTAAGCTCACGGCAAAGCTCAATGCCACTGATGCCCGGCATCATCAAATCACTGAGGACAAACTGAATGTCAGTTCGGTGAGCCAGCACTTCTAACGCAGACTCACCATCTTCAACGGCAATGACCTCGTACCCTTGCTTTTGCAATGCACTGGTCATGTAGAGCAGGACCGTTTTGCTGTCGTCAACCAACAATATGGACTTCATACCTCTCCTTGCCTGTTTGTTCTATTGCAGCACGCTACTCATGGATTGCGCATCTCTGAAACGGCTGTAATCTTCCGCTAAAAGTTGATGTTGATAACGAGTGTAAGACAACGCCTCATTCGAGATGACGATTTGGTTTTCTTTTTCCATCAATTGCCCACGCAGCAACTCGATTTGTTGATGCTGCTGACTGTGGTTTTGATACATGGCAACGAGTCCGCACACAGACGCTACGAGCAGCATACACAACACGCCATTGATGGTTTTACTTCGAACACGCATAACCTCTCCTTGTCGCTTGGTGTCCTTCATTACTTGGTGAAGTCCAATAATGATTGGGACGTCTACAAACTAAGAACTCAAGGTTCCAAAACGCCGTGAGAGCCAATTGATGTTGTTTCATTAACAGAGTTAATTATAGGAGAAAGGCAGAAAAAGAAGAGAAAACCTGAACAAATTGAAGATCTTTGCGCTTAAAACGACAAAAAGCAGCAAGTCTACAAAAGCCTTGCTGCTTAGAAAAATCACGTTAGAAGTTAACCTTGAAACGCTTCACGCACCGATACTTGTTCAAACCAACGTGTAATATTTGGGTAGGTTTCGAACACTTCAATACTCAAACCATTTACGGCAAAACCAACAAAAATGTAGCCGGTAATGTCTACGATGGTGAAGTTGTCCGTGGCGATATGCTCACTCTCTGACAAACGCTTATCTAACGTCGGCAGGAATTCCAACACGCGAGATTTCGACTCGTCACCCCACGCAGCAACACAGTTTTCACGATCTTGGTAAATTGCTGTGATATTGCGAAACGCCTGAAAAGCCGTGTACAAGCCTTGGAATTCGACAACGCGATGCCACATTTCCACCTGAGCACGTTCAAGCTGATTAGCACCAAACAGCGCCAGATCATTTTCAAACGCTTCATCTAGGTAGCGACAAATCGCCACGCTTTCGCAGATCGTCGTGCCATCATCCAGTTCCAGTAGGGGCACTTTGCCGTTCACGCTTTTCGATTTAAACGGTTCAGATAGGTTATCGCCCTCACGAACGTTCAGCGCAATTCGCTCAACCTCGCCACCGATTTCCTTTAGAAAAATGCTAACTCGCTTACAACTTGGAGTCATTGCGGTTTCATAGAGCTTCATTTCACATCCTTTTATCTTTTTCTAACCGATTGGTTAGGATATACTGTAGCCAGTTTATAAACGATCAGTCAAGAACTTCACTATCAAAAATTTTCAAACAGTTGTGGGTCTGTTTGCTGAGCGAGATTTTTGATGCCGTTTGTGAGTTCACATGAATTTGGGGGCTGATACCCAAGAATAGATGGGTATTCATCATATTGGTTCAGTTCGAACGCTAGAGGTTCTCTGTACCATCCCTCCAAAGCAATTCAATTACCCAATAAGCAGACCCAGGCAGGTAATTTATGGCAAGAAAAGCCAACTTCGACCGAGATGAAAAGCTTCTCGTGGCTATGGATGTGTTTTGGCGCAAGGGCTTTGCGAACACGTCTATCTCGGATCTCACCGACGAGTTGAACATCAACCGCTTCAGTCTTTACAACACCTATGGTGACAAGCAACAGCTCTACTACGAAGCACTCGATACTTACTTGAAAAAGGTCTCGCTACCCTCACTGAATGATTTGGAAAAAGACGACGCGTCTTTACCTGAGTTGGAATCGTTCCTTAAATCTTTTGCTGAGCTGCAGCGCAAACGCAACTGTGGGTGTTTTATTCAAAATGCGTTGATTGAGCATGCAGGTGAAGACGATGACGTACTGCGTAAAGGGCATTTCTTATTTGACCATCTTATCGACATCATTGCAGATGCGCTGACCAATGCGCAAAAAGAAACATTAGTGCCGAAAACGCTTAAACCAGAAGAACTCGCTCGTTTTGTTCTCAACAACATGCAAGGTATGCGCGTGCTTGGCAAAGCCAAACGTTATGCCGACTTGGATACGGCGCTTTCCTGCTTGTTAGTTTTGATTAGGAAATAACATGTCGATTGAAGTGATAGCAGTACGTCTTACCAAAGGCATGGACTTAAAGCTGAGCCTAGCGAAATTGGTCGAGCAGTACGATATCAAAGCAGGTTCGATTGCCTCATGCGTTGGCTGTATCTCTGACCTCAACCTTCGTTTGGCAGGAGCAGAGAGTACGTTAACCAAACAAGAGCCATTTGAAATTGTCTCTGTGATGGGAACCCTAACGGCTGAACATCAACACGTTCATATCTCGGTGTCTGATCGTGAAGGACGAGTTTGGGGTGGGCATTTGTTGGAAGGCACAGTGATTGATACTACCGCAGAATTGATCATCCATTCTTACTCAGAACTTGAGTTCACTAGAGCGATGGACGACTCGACTGGCTATACCGAACTACAAGTGGATCCTTCCAAATAGTAAAAAGCTCCAGAGCCATACTGTTTGGTCTTTGGAGCTTTATTCGTTTCTTGCTTACTAAGATATATACGGAATGTGCCAACTAAAGTTGAAGCGTTTTAGCTTGAGGCGAGATGTTCTTTGAAGAAGCCTAGTGTGCGTTCCCAAGCGAGCGCAGCTTCTTCTGGTGCGTAGCGTGCTGTTGAGTCGTTATGGAAGCCGTGATTGACGTTCTCATACATTAACACTTGATATTGTGCATCGGTCGCTATCAATTGCTGCTCATAAGCGGGCCAAGTGTCGTTAACACGCTTATCGAGCCCTGCAAAGTGAATCATCAACGGCCCTTTGACTTGCTTTTGGATCTCTTGCGCCGCAGGTGTTCCATAGAAAGGTACGCCTGCATCAAGCTCATCGGGCATTACTGCTGCAAGCATATTGACAATGTAACCTCCGAAGCAGAACCCGACCGCCCCCAACTTACCGTTCCCATCCTCATGCTGTTTGATGAAATTGGCCGCCGCAATAAAGTCTTGCTCGATCTTAGCTCTGTCCATCTCTTTCTGCATGGCGCGACCCTCATCATCATTCCCCGGATAACCACCAAGTGGGTATAGGGCATCTGGGGCCAAAGCAATAAAGCCGTCTTTCGCGAGTCGCCTAGCCACGTCTTTGATATAAGGGTTCAACCCACGATTTTCGTGAACCACTAACACCGTCGGTGATTTTAAGGTCTTCTTCTGTGGCATCACCAAATAGCCACGCCCTTCCCCATGCCCGTTTGGGGATGGGAAGGTTTCGTAGGTTGCTTTGATGTCAGGATCGTTAAATGAAACTTGTTCTGCCAGTGCGTAATTCGGAGTTAACGCATCGACCAGAGCTGTCATGCTAAAGCCAAGCACAGCAAGACCACCTAGCCTATTAAGAAACTCACGGCGCGAGATTTTTCCGTGGGCGTATTCGTCGTACCAATCGAAGGCTTCTTGCGGGATCGGATGAGAAACCTTTTGCTTGGGAGGGGTATGCTTTAGAACCATTATCCATGTCCTCTACGTCTTACCATATGTTTATTTCAAACTCTCAGCGGCGAAACGAAGTTGAACGCGACTGATTCTTGAACGGTGGTTTCACCCTGATAAGGAACGCAGCGGTGAAACACACATTGGCGAGCTAGGATCTTTTACCTTCTTCAAACAATAGATAATGGATTCAGATTCAACAACTTTGCGTCGATGGTTTTGCATTCATTGACAATAGTACGTTATTGCTAGCCGCAATAGGCTTGCCAGTAAGAGAAGGCGCGTTCGAATGCTTTTTCTCTGTCGTGCACTTGTGCAAATAGAATCACTGTCATCGTCGCTAAAACCGTATTCGCCATTTGGTTCATGTCATCTTGTGACGTCCCAAATGGGCAGTTCGCAGGCATTGGCACCTCAGACAGCATTTGCTCCGTCCAGTAGTGCGATGTCACGCCGCTTGTTCGGCTTAACCATACCGTTTGGCTTACTTTCGGGTTGTATTCTGACTCACCCGATTGTCCTTTGAATGACACAACGGCGTGAGCGGTTTGACCAATCTCATATTCGACTTCAGCATGAAGTTGTTGGAATCCAGGATGGAAGCTACCACGAATACCGACGGTCGCCTGCCCTGGGTTCAGTGCTCGAACCACAGTATTAATCGGCGTTCTAAGCCCGTAACGATTTTTCCAACCAATCATGGTTTCTGCTTGAGGTGCAAACGCACTCAGCGGCAGATACACAATGTTTTGTGTTTCTAATACACGCTTCGCGTCTTCTGCTGATTCCGCTTTGTTGATATCAAACTTGTCGAGGTAATCTTCTGCGTGTAAACGACCGGATTGACGGTCGTGATAGCCGTGCATCAGCACTTTATGACCATTATCGGCGAGGATCTTCGCTGCCAACAGGTGCCAAGGCTGACCTGCCGCTTCACGTTTGCCTGCATAACATGGCCAGTCAATGTCTGCACCAATAGCAGGCATGCGGGATTGGAATGCTGTCACAAAGCCTGCGATTTCTTGTTGAGTCTCGTTTTGTACGCGGATCAGCATCAATAACATCGCCATCTGATCGTCGTCGCACTCTCCGTTTAGGTATTCATCCATAACTCGAAACGCTTGGTCAAAGTTCAGTGGTTTTCTACCACGCTCGCCCCGACCGACTGTTCTGATACACTCCAAAATACTGTTCATATTCCCTCGTATTCCGTCACTGACTGTACGGTTTCTATTAGTTGTTCGCGCAGTTTGACAACTTCTCCCATCACAATCAATGCTTCTTAACCTCCGTACCCAAACATACAGTGACCGCTACCTTTTAATCTTACAGTCCGCCTTCCTTGATTCGTGAACGAACTATTTAATAGCAGGCGTCCTCTTAAAATACTGAGCTACAAGCGAAAAAAAACCTCTCCCGAAACGAGAGAGGCTGCATTGCCTATAAAAGCTCAAAAAGTAATACCCTATCCGCTTCACCGCCTGCTAAGGGAAAGCGGCGCATCGAGTTAACGATGAACATAATCTAAATTGCAAACCCAATGCCAATTTTATATTTCCCTATATTTCAATAACTTAACAAAACAAGCTTTCACTTTCTAATTGACAATGCACTGATTAGGTGCGAGTTTGAATCACAGAAGTGCAAGATTAACGGGCTAGTGCCATGACCAGTCTCGGCTCTCCATCACCAAAATAATCTTCTTCTTTTTCCAGAACCTTAAAGCCTAACGAAGTGTACAACTTGTAAGCCGGCGCATTGTTTGGATCGACAGTTAACTTAACGATAGAACCTAAGCTTGCCTTTGCGATTACATTCTCCACCAGCGAACGAGCAATCCCCTTTCCTCGATGCTGACTATCTACCGCAAGTGACAAGATCCAATGGGTGTTTTGTTCATCGCTTGTCGCCATCAGTACATAACCCGTAATTTGATCTTCTTCTTTGGCAATCAACAAACCTTGCGGCCAGCAATCAAATGCTTGTCGAAAGAAAAACTGAGGGTAAGCGTGATGACCAAACAATACGTGTTCAAGTGCGTGTACTGACGCCAAATCCTGTTTTCCTGCTGAGGTAATCTTCATTAAAACGTTTCCTTTTGAGCTTAAGAAGCTCATATAAAGACATTAAGAGCATTAAATATCCAGTTTGCTCAAGGGTTTGGCGTTTCTAAACCGATTCCGCTCTCTGAACACCTTACAATGTTATCGAACAAAGCTTAACCACGACATCTAAAACCAAAAAATCAGAAAATTTCGCGACATTATTTCAATGAAGGCACATAAAAATGAAACTATATCTCGCTTTTTTCAAATTTTCATGGTTCGATAGTTTACACCACCGCCTTTTCACTAGCACGATTCACCACAAACTCGATGTGATAACAATCACTAAAACATATACCATCCGCGCGATTATTATTTTTATAAAAGCGAGTTTTAAGTGAAAGAATCTCGAGATACGTTAAATTTTAGTGAATTAAACACCACAAATACTTGGGCAAAGCACGATACACACTGGCTATTAAGCTTGTTTGGTACTGCTGTTGGTGCAGGTATTCTATTTTTGCCGATTAACCTTGGTATTGGCGGCTTTTGGCCTCTAGTTGTGATGGCCGTTCTTGCATACCCAATGACTTACTTAGCTCACCGTGGTCTTGCCCGATTTGTCCTGTCCTCAAAGATTAAGAACGCTGATTTTACCGATGTGGTAGAAGAACACTTTGGCGCGAAAGCGGGTCGTTTAATTTCGCTGCTGTATTTTCTTTCTATCTTCCCGATTCTTCTTATCTATGGCGTAGGTATTACCAACACCGTTGACAGCTTTATGGTCAACCAAGCGGGTATGGAGCCATTACCGCGTGCCCTACTGTCTGGCGTATTAGTGTTTAGCTTAATTGCTATCATGATGGCGGGTGAAAAAGTAATGCTGCGTGCCTTTGCCATCATGGTTTATCCGTTGGTGGCGATTCTGGCGTTTCTATCATTCTACTTAATGCCAAACTGGAGCATGCCAGTAATGGACGCGCCAGAAATGTCGTCTTTTGCAAGCACCATGTGGTTGGCGATTCCTGTCGTCATTTTTTCTTTCAGCCACGCGGCAGCAATCTCAAGCTTTGCCAATGTTCAACGTCGTCACTACGGTGAGGCAGCGGATGCGAAGTCTGAGCTTATTTTACGCCGCACTAGCATCATGCTGATCGCTTTTGTGCTGTTGTTTGTCTTCTCTTGCGTGCTTGCGCTATCTCCGGAGCAGCTGGCAGAAGCAAAAGAACAAAACGTATCTGTGTTGTCTTACTTAGCAAACGCTACGGACAATCCTTTTATTGCAACGTTAGGTCCACTTGTCGCATTTGTCGCGATCACCTCTTCTTTTCTTGGTCACTTCCTTGGTGCACGTGAAAGCTTGAATGGTTTGATCACTAAGCATTCTGATATGCCAAAACGACGCGTAGATCGCATCAGTGTTGTTGTACTGTTTGTGTCTATTTGGATTGCTGCGATCATGAACCCTAGCATCTTGGGGATGATGGAAGCCCTGTCGGGACCTGTCATCGCAATGATCTTGTTCATTATGCCAATGCTAGCGGTATACAAAGTAAAAGGCCTGCAGAAGTATCGTGGAAAAGCATCGACCTACTTTGTACTTATGACGGGAGTTATCGCAGTAAGTGCGTTGGTTTTTAGCTTGTTGAGTTAAGAATAGAGACTTAGATAGGATTTTCAGGGGAATACCTTATTTTTTGTTAAGGTAATTCCCTGAATTTTGCTATGTTTTCTTAGCAGTACTGATGAACTACCGTCTTATTACATAAGAGTGAAAACACCTGCGATCATAAGTACTGAAGCGATGCAGGTACGACCGATAATGCCGAAGCGAGAAGGTTGAATCATTTCGTTGTGCATAGGCAATCTCCTTTTTTGTTGGAACAGCCAGTTTTTCATGGCTTAATAACACTATGTCTAAAAAGATGTTTTTTCACAAGACATACCAATATTAAATATTTATGACAGCCAAATGAAATTTTAGGGATCGAAGTTTTTTTACGAGCTGTTACCCCATCGTTTATCCTCTTTATGAACAGAGTTACCTACTCATCTTTCCCCTACTCTATTGTTAAGATTCTTATGGCAACAGCCTCTAACGAGAAAAGCTGAAAGACATCCGTCCAACCGAGTACTTTTGAGCATTTTGTATTAAAAACGCCGGTATTTCAGTGGCCTATTTTCACTCATTGAACAGTTACTTTTAATGTACAGATAAAACAACTAAATCTGTGGTTATTCATAGATGAGAAATGATAGACTTCTTGCGTGTTTCACTTTAAAGAGTTCGCTTTTATCAACCGTCTAAAGCTTATACCGTTTAAAACGTTACGGTATCTATTTCCGATTGTGTTTGGCGCGATGTGTTCAACCAGTAGTTTCTCTGCAGACCACGCGAACAAAGAAAGTTACCTCAGACACCATATCTCGATAAAAGACGACCCGATGTTGGAATTTTATTTCGACTCTATCGGTAAGCCTCGCTCAATCAAATCAAGCGATTTCACATTACCCGCGGACGCGTCTCCAGATTCACAAGCACTTTATTACTTCGCACGTATTTATCTTGAGCGTTACGAAGGCGTTCCAATTCCAGAGCTCCCTGACCTCGTTGAATTCGGCAAACAACATGATTTGCCTTGGGTGATTGCTGAAGCAAAGTTAAACCAAGCCGTCGAACTGATAGAAGCAGATGAAGTTTGGCAAGGCGAGCTTCTTCTGCACGATGTCATCAATATATCTCGCCAGATTGGCTATAACTCTCTTCAAGGTCGAGCTTACCGCTGGCTTGGAAATGCAGAGGTTCAACGCGCTCAAGTTCAAACCGGATTAAAGCATTATCGAACCGCTTATGATTTGCTTGAAGGATCTGAGTTTGAAATCCAGATTGCGATGACACTCAATAACATCGCTTCACTTTATATGGAACTGTCGGATTGGGATCGGGCAAAAACCTATCTCGACCAAGCAATTAACGGCTACTTAAACAGCGACGATAAGTATGACAACAGCTTGTTCCTTGCCATCATGTATGCAAACTTAAGCGTCATTAACTATGGCATGGAAAAGTACGAAGAATCAGAACGCTACTTTGAGCAAGCTGCCCAACTTTCCATGGCAACCGGCTCAGTCAGAATTAAGCATAACTCCGTTTCTAACTTATCCCAACTCCTTAGCACACTAGGTAAGATGGAAGAATCTTATCAACTTGCGCAGACATGTTTAGAACTTCCAAACCCGCAAAACTTAAAAGGCCTAAAAGCCGCCTGCCACGAAGCTTTTGCCGAAGCCTACCTTAAGGATGGGAAGTATGAGCAAGCAATTGAGAGTGCAAAAACTGCATTAGAAGGCCTAAGTGAAACGGCAAGTGCAGAGACTAAGCAGCAAATGGACCTGTATTTAGTGCTCGTGCGCGCCAACCAAGAATTAAAACATTTTGAAAAAGCATTCGATAATTTGGGTCGTTTACGTAACTTAGAAAAAAGCTTTGATAGCCATGTTCATGGCGATGAGATGATCAATATCAAACTCGACTTAGAGGCGAAGCTGGCTCAGAAAGAATTGACCCTTCTCGAAGCGAAGAATGCGCTCCAAGCTTCTGAGCTTGAATCCCAACGCTATCGCGAAATCTTCTACTTCCTTATTGTTGCCGCTATCGGTTTTTGGCTTTTCCGTTACATTCGCCAAATGAACAAGATCAACGAAGAGTTGGCGCAGCAAAATACCACTGACCCGCTAACGAAGGTACATAATCGTCGCTATCTGCCTAGTTGGCTGGATCAAATGGCGCGTCGAAGCCCTGATCGTAAGTTTGCCCTTGCCGTTATTGATATTGACCACTTCAAAGCCTTCAATGACCAGTATGGCCATGATCTAGGCGATAAAATGCTGTTGCACGTTGCACACGTTCTCGACGAGGCTACGCGCGCCGGAGACTTACTCGTCCGTTGGGGTGGCGAGGAGTTTGTGCTGCTGTTCGAAATTAGACACGCTGATGACTGTGCAAAAACGTTAGATCGTTTGAGACTTGCAGTTGAAAACAACAACCTCGAGGTTGACTCTGAATCACTAGGCGCGACAATCTCACTCGGCGCAGTTAACGAGTTAAGTGCGCAAAGCATCAAACAGGAGTGGGATCAATGGTTCTTTGCCGCTGACCAAGCTCTGTACGATGCCAAACAATCTGGTCGAAACCAGTACCAAATTCACTCGACGTCATAGAAAAACACAATGAAAAAAACATGGATTCTCGCTGCACTGTCGCCCTTAGTATTGGCCGCGTGCAGCAATCAGCAAGCCGCGCAATTAGGAATGAGAAGCAGCAGTGTTAATGTGTACGCTCAGCAGATGAGCAACATGCAGTTATGTGAAACCCTGTATTACAACCGCGCATCAAATCAAACCCGCGTGGCAATAGGTGCCGAATTCAACCGTCGCGGTTTGAACAAGCGTTGGTGTGATAAGGAGTATAAGAAGTTTTATGTAGAAAAAGTGGTTGACGGTCTGCTGTCTCGTAAAGAACAAGCCCCTACAGAACCTGCGGCAACAATACAACCTGCCATATAAATCATCCCATTCCATAAAAAGCAGAAAAATTCTCTAGTTTTTCTGCTTTTTAAATATGCAATCTTTCCTGCAAATATCTAGATTCCAATGTGACTTCAAGCACTTATCGTCAAGAAAATGTCGTGCGTCGAAAAACAAAAGTAAATAAGATGTAAACAGTTTTCGTTTCCATTCTAAGCCGCTAGCTTTGTTTAGACCTGTTTAAAGGAGTATCGAACAGGGACAAAAATTCCAAACAAAGACATGAGGTCACAAATGGAAACACGCATTAATCGCCTATTCGCTGCAATGTTAGCAGTAGGCCTTTCTCCTGCCGTCTCGGCTTATGATCCGCTCTACTCAGAGCAATGGCACCTAGACAACACAGGCCAAACTGCATTTGCAGCAAACCCTGCCGTTGCGGGTAATGACTTGAACACCAAACTGACACAAGCGATGGGCATTGCTGGTGTTGGTGTAAAAGTTGCCGTTATTGACTCTGGCGTACAGATCGATCACCCAGACCTTGCAGGTAACGTAGTCACAGGTAGTAGAAACTTCGTTGAAGACTCTTCTTTCCCAGCCGATTACCCAGTTGATACAAATGGCCACGGTACCGCTGTTGCTGGCCTAATCAGTGCAGTTGGTAACAACGGTGAGGGCGTTCGCGGCGTAGCTTCTCGCTCTTCTCTAATGGGCTTTAACTGGCTCGCAAACCAAACGCTGGAAGGCTGGTTGATTTCTCACGGCGTGGACGCTGCAACCAGCGATGTTCGCGTTTTCAACCAAAGTTATGGTTTTAGCCCAATCTACCCTATTCCATTCGACGAGAACGATCCGCAGTTCAAGCTTGAAATGGATGTAATGAAAGACGTCAGCGAAGGTAATGCTTGGGGTCGTGGTGCTGTCTTCGTTAAATCTGCCGGTAACGGTTATCGCTACTTCAACACTGGCCGTTTTTTCGTGCTTCCTAGCGACTTTTTCGCAGGCGGTGGCAACAAAGGCCTACCAATGCATAACTCGGCACAGTCTTACGACAATGCGAGTTACTACAACCTTGTAACCAGCGCACTTCGTGCTGACGGAACTCTCGCAAGCTACTCATCTGTAGGTTCAAACGTGTGGGTCGCGGCACCAGCGGGTGAATACGGTCAAGACTTCCCAGCAATGGTAACGACAGACCTAGTAGGCTGTGAAGAAGGTCAAAACACCAGTGCAGATTTAGGTATTAACGGCCTTCACGGCGGTACTGAGCAAGATCCGAACTGTAACTACACCAGCACAATGAATGGTACGTCTTCAGCGGCGCCAAACACTTCTGGTGCAATTGCGGCGATTATGTCAACCAACCATGCGCTGACCGCTCGTGATGTCCGTGCGTTACTAGCAGAAACAGCAAGCGTAACCGACAAAGACCACCCAGGTGTTCAACTTGAGTTCGTTAATAGCCAAGGAGACTTGGTAAGCTACGAAGCGATTTCACCATGGCAGACAAACGCAGCTGGCGTTGACTTCCATACCTTCTACGGTTTTGGCGCAGTTAACCTAGATGAAGCTATGAAACGTGCTCGTATGACAAACAATGTTCTACCTGCACAAGTTATTACACCTTGGGCAAGCAATGGGACGGCAGTGAGTGTTCCAGACGCAAGCTTGGCAGGTGGTTCTTCAGCGATTGCTGTTACCGATGACATTACTGTTGAGTCAGTACAAGTGAAACTAACACTTGAACACTCGCGTCTACCAGATTTGGCAATTGAGCTGATTTCTCCATCAGGTACACGTTCAGTTTTGCAAACACCGCGTAATGGTCTCGTTGGTCAATCTCTTGATCCAACAGTAGCGGGTTATGAAAACCAGTTGATGCTTTCTAACCAATTCTACGGTGAAAACGCGAAAGGCGAATGGACACTACGAGCGATCGATACCAACGGCGATGAAGTGTTCTCATTCATTGCATATTTCAATTCTTCAGCTATCTATGATGTACCGATGGCTAACAACGCAAAACCAGGTGTTATCAAAAACTGGTCTATGCGTATCTTCGGTCACTAAGGAGTCATTCACATGAAATTTATGACATTTTCTATTCTGGCTCTATCGACAATGGCAGCGGCTGTACAAGCAGAGCAACAATTAGCTCAGCAACCTACACCTGAACTCTTTGTCGCATCTGATGCCGTACAAATTAACGGCCAAGATTACCGAAAACTTTCTGTTGATAGCCTTGCCGAAGCGGCAGAGCTACACGCTGGTGATGAGGTGTTTAAGAATGCGTTTAGTAACGTATCTAAAGCAACGGGCCTTATCTTTGTTACGGTGAAAAGCCCAGCGGATGCTAAGGCAGTAGCTAAAGAGCTCAAACTTGACGTCGTCTTTGCACAGGGTGAATCAGCCGTGTTCAAAGCAGCCGAAGGCCAAGATCTTCTGAGCATTAGCGATTACCTAAATGCTGACAGTCGCGTAAAAGCGTCTAAAATTGAACTAAACAGCGGTAAATACCGTGCACAATAATTCTCTAACAAGAGAAGTTGGCCTATAAAAAATGCCTCAGCACATGCTGAGGCATTTTCTTTTCGCTTACGAGAAACGGACAGTTTAAATCTATTGAGTTGAGAGCCTACTGAATAAAGCTGATTAACTTCTTCGCAATGTCAGTGTTATTTTGCGAACCAACAAACTTATCCGCACCTTGCCCATAGGCGAACACTTGAACGTCAACGGCAGTATGACCTTTTGTCGTCCAACCGGTGTAGCTCTTCTCATTAATGATCGCTTTCACCTCCTTATAGAGGGCTTTAGCTGGCTCTTCACTCAATTTAGCGTATGCCAGCTTTCGACTTTGATCTTTAGATAATGACCAATCGACCGACTCATTCCATGTCGCGATCATGTCATGGGATTGCGCAAGAGACATCGCTAAAGGCCATGCTGTTTTGTGAACACCCTTAATCACCTCAGTATCCCACTGATACTGCCCATTCGAGCCAATTGTTAAGCCACCAGTTGAGTGGTCCGCGGTAATCACCAATAAAGTATCAGGGTGAGCATCAACATACGCTTTAGCCAACTCAATGGATCTAGCAAAATCATTCATTTCTGCCATTGCACACGCAATGTCGTTTGCATGCCCACACCAGTCGATTTGGCTACCTTCAATCATCACAAAGAAGCTATTGTCTTGGCGTTGTAATAGAGAAAGCGCTTTGTTGGTCATCTCTTCTAGACGAGTGGGATTTTCATCCAATGCGAACGGAAATGCCTTATCCGCGAACAAACCTAAGGCGGGTAAGGTTTGTAGTGCAGGAAGCTGACCAAAGTAGGCAACGTATTGGTAGCCTTGCTGCTTGAACTCCTCAACTAAGTTACGATCTTCACGCTCAAAATAGCGAACACCACCACCCAAGAGTAGATCGACTGGTAATTTCTCACCCACTTTATTGTCGATGTAATCATTGGCGATATCGTCATAGTTTCGACGAGATTCATTATGAGCGGCAAAACTAGCTGGCGTTGCGTGGTTAATTTGCGATGTTGCCACCAAGCCTGTGGTCATACCCTTCTCTTTCGCCATCTCTAACATCGTTTTGATCGGCCTCTTATCCGTATCCACTGCGATAGCACCGTTGTAGCTTTTGACACCGGTACTCAGAGCGGTAGCACTTGCAGCACTGTCAGTAACGTAAGTCGCATCATCAGGATACGTCTTCGCCATACCAACCAAAATAGAATCAAAAACCGTCGGCTCTATATCATCTGTGTTTGGATCGTCGTGATAATAACGATAAGCGGTCGTAAAGGCAGGCCCCATGCCATCACCGATCATATAGATGATGTTCTTCGGCGCGTCACCTGCATAAGAATGGGTAGCCAAGAGGCTCGCGGTAATTAGGGAGTATTTAAGTCTCATATCTCATCCATGACATAGTGCGATGGCACCATAAAGGCACACATCAACTTGAGTATCGTTCTAATTTGTATGCCAATACTATCATGCACTTAGGATGGAACATGGCGTTGCTTCATAGTTTTACAACGCACATCATTTCTTGAACACAATCACCTCAGTCAACAAGTCTGCTTTGTCGGTGTCATTCGGGTTATTAAGGTAGCGTTCAATGCCCAACGGTTTGGTCTTCACTTTGATGCCATTGTGCCGAGTAAGATTCATCGCATACGACCATGCATTCCCCAAAAATTGATACTCTCCCTTGTGTTCAATCACATAGGTGTCGCTTTCGGGAATGGTTCCGGCAACAAACTCACCTGTCGCGACAACGCCAGCTTTGACAGGTAAACAAGTAATGAACTCAAAGTAGCCTTGCTTCATATCCATGGATAGGTAGTAGCAAAATAGCTCACCAGTGACAGGCAGGTTT
Source organism: Vibrio sp. M260121 (assembly GCF_036533715.1). Lineage (NCBI taxonomy): Bacteria > Pseudomonadati > Pseudomonadota > Gammaproteobacteria > Vibrionales > Vibrionaceae > Vibrio > Vibrio sp. M260121. The sequence continues at coordinate 23,967 of NZ_JATABF010000044.1, forward strand.
TCTTGCTCTGCCATCTCATACAATCGCGCCACATGCGATTGCATCATGGGGCCGAGATCAGGAATCGTACCCGCACCGGATAATCCAATGTAACTGACTTCATTTTGTTTTCGGGAGCCCAAATCAGTGAGCAGGGATAACACTTGCCCTGTTTCCAATTTGCTTTTCAACATACGTAAGCCACGGTCATAATCCATTTCGATCATGGACTTAAACACGTTTTTAAGAAAAAACAAGAACCAAGGTACACGTGATTGCATTAGCCACTCGACGGTACAACCAGCTTGTGACGGCGTCACGATTAAAGTAACTTTCGCATGAGTTTTTAAAGGCCGAAAGAAGTGAAGTTCCATGTCCAATCGATGCTCTTGAGTACTTTCGAGAACCATGGCGCCAGTACCAATTCGTTTTCCGTTCCATTGATACCCTGCTCCTACCACACCTTGCTCTTCACTGTAAGTTAACTCACAGTCTGGCTCGAGAATGATCCACGGCAACCACTCAGGCCAACGAGTAAAATCTTTTAGATAGTTGATGATTTCACTTTGTGTTTTTTCTATCTCGATACTTCGATTGACCTGATATGAGAGCATAACCACTCCTCTGAATTCACTTTGATTCTTTTGAGTCTAATCGATATCGAATTTATTTCTTGTTTCACTGGCAGTTAGGAACAAAAAAGCCAGAGTATGTTCTCTGACTTTCAAAACAGGTAAACAAGGTTTAGGAATAAAAATCGACCTTGGCAGTAAACCTCATACCATCATCATTGAGTTCAAACGGCCAGCTCATGCGTTCACAAATACGTTCAACGATCACTAAGCCACATCCATAGCCGGCGTTGTAGGTCTCATTGCCATCATGACGGTTCGCTATGGTCAATTGAGTGCCATTAAGGACAATTTCGATATCTCCGATACTGTAACTGAATGCGTTCTTGATCAGGTTGTTGATCACGATCGTCACAAAGCTTTCAGGCGCATGCACCATACCGCTATTGAGCTCATCCAGTTTGTACTCTGCACCTTGTTTAGCAAATAGTGGTGCCAGTTCCGCTAATTGTTGATTCAAGCACCCCAGTAAAGCGTGATCCGCGTAATGTTGCTCTTCAACTTTCTCTTTGCCCAACAAGAGGAACGCTTCAGTTAACACTCGCATCTCGTCACAAGCCGTTTGCATGCGTCTCACCGCCTTTTGAGCCACCGGAGGCTGCTCCGGCACACGAGCTAAAATATCGGCAGAGCCTTTGATTACCATGATTGGCGTGCGTAACTCATGAGAGGCAAAGCGGCTAAACTCTTGTTCACGGCGGAAGTAACCTGCAATCTCATTTTTGCTGTCAAGCAACGTCTGCTCAATATGGCGAGTCTCGCTGAACTTGGTATCAACATTAAACATCGGTTGATCCGGGGGCATGTGACCAATTTTGTCTTCGATCTTAGCTAAAGGTCGAGACAAAATCCGCACCATGTATACGCCATACCCGACCATGATAATGGAAAACAAGCCCCCTAAGAAAAAGGTAAACTGGTGCAACGAGCTTTCGTATTCATCCAAATAGTCGTCTGAGTCATCTTGGAAAACGATGTACATCAAACCTTTTCCAGAAGGATGCTCAAACACCACGAAGTGCTTATCCTCTTCCCCTAAAAGATACTCGTAGAATCCAGGAAACTTAAACGACAATAACCAATCCGGCGTTGGCGCTTCACTCCAATAAGAATCAAACTCCAGCACATTGGGCAATGGTGCGTCCCACCCCTGTTTTTGGTAGTTTTCTTTATAAAGCTCAACTTCTGTATCTAACCAATGGTGCAAGCTCAATACTTCAAGTTTGTTCTCAGCAACGTAGATCAATGACCAAAACAACGTAAACATCGCAAAGGTCATCAAGCCAAAACCCCAGCGGATCTTGCGATATATGCTTGGGTATTCTTTATGCTTTGAGTCGGTAACCTTGTCCATGAATCGTCTCTAATCTGGAATCATCAAAACCCTTGTCGAGTGCCGTTCTTAAACCATAAATGTGGCTTCTCAACGCATCACTTCCCGGCGGCTCATCACCCCACACGTTCTCAATCACTTCAGTACGAGAAACCGCTGAAGGAGCGCGTTTCAATAATAATTTTAGGATTTTGGTTTGAATGCGACTGAGCTTGATGTGTTTACCCATCCGCGTCACTTCATCAGTGCGAGCATCCAAGCTAATATCAGCAAACTTCAGCGTGCCGATGTCTTGTCTTGGGCCTCGATTAGCCAGCGCGTGAACTCTCAAGCTGAGCTCTTGCATCGCAAAAGGCTTCATCAAGTAGTCATCGCCACCCGCATTAAAGGCAGCCACTTTATCATCTAAGGTATCTTTGGCGGTTAAGAATAAAATTGGTGTTCCACATAAGAATTCTTGACGCAGCTTTTCAACCGTACTAATGCCATCGAGTTTTGGCATCATGATGTCCATAATGATGACATCATAATGATTTTCTTGAATTAAATTTAGCGCAGCCTCTCCGTGGTAAGCGCAATCAATGGTCATTCCTTCGAGTTCTAGATAATCGGCAATGGTTTCTGAAACATTGTGATTATCGTCGACAATTAATATTTTCATAGGCTCACGTTTCTTCACGATCACTTCACGATACGCGTCATAAGATACAACCAAATTCATAAATAAGCTTTCAAAAATAGGTCGATATCATGAAAAAATTAGCGCTTGTAGCGGCAGTGGGTTTGGCATTATCTGGTTGTGGTGGGTCTGGAGATGGTAATAGCGGAAACACTGGTGGTTCTGTAACGCCACCAGTAACTGAACCTTCAGTTGCATCAGTGACAGGGTCTATTGAAAAAATTAACGGAAACGAAATCACGGTAAACGGCCGTTCATTCACCGTTGAAAGTGTGAACTTCAATAACAATACTCTACCAAACTTCACTTTCACACCAGACATGGCCAATATGATGGTTCAAGTGAATACGGCAGAAAAAGCGAACTCTGCATCGGTCACTCTAGAACCAACAATGGCAGGTCTCGTTACTTACCGCAACGGCACCTCATTTGCTGTAAATGGCATTACACTTGATTTTGCAGCGCTATCAAGTGATATCGATGTTGGTGATTGGGTGTTTGTATCTTCGCTACCAACAGCAAATGCCGGTTACAAGGTACTTTCTGTTGTTGAAATCGACGTGGTTGATGACTACCCAACACTGGCTGACCACTATGAAATCGAAGGCCGCATTGCGAGTATCGATGCTAACGAAGAAATGTTTGCCCTAGGTTCAAACATTCATGTTAATTACGGTAACGCTCGCCTACCAATGGGTGGTTTAAAGGTTGGTCAGTGGGTAGAAGTTGAAGGCCACACAACAGGTGACTTCTTCACTGCAACAGAAGTGGAACTAGATGGTTATGACATCGATGATGCATTTGAAGACAGCGATATCGAAGGCATTGTTACTTCAGTTGAGAACTTACATACAGGTACACCAAGTTTCAGTCTAAACTACCGTGGCTCATTCGCGACTGATTCATCAACGTGTTACCGCTTAGATGATAACTACCGCTGTGATTCAAACCTGAAGAAAAACCTAAAACAAGGTGTGGAAGTTGAAGTGACCTCTAAATACGTGTCAGGTCAACGTATTGCGTCTATCGTTGAATTCGACCAACCAGATTGGGATGACAACGATGACATTTGGCAAGGTAAAGAATTTGAGTGTGAAGGTCACGTTTCGAACGCTATTTATAACGAAAAAACCAACGAGCTCATATCTTTTAAAGTTTCTCGCTGTGAAAATGATTCAGAACAAATGATTGCAAACAATGAAGTTATCGTCGATACACAAACTCGATTCGAGCATATTGATAAGAAGAACATCAACGGCACTCCAGTTGAAGTTGAAGGTATTATCATTAATGGTCAAAACATTGCTCGCGAAGTAGAGCTCGACGACTAGTATTTATCCCTATCAAAGCACCACCCGCGTGGTGCTTTTTTCGTTTGTACGCATTGATGCTATCTCTATTATCCTTTTTAAATACGTACAACCAAATGAGGGATTACCAATGCGTAAAATGACACTGCCTCTAATTATGCTTTTCGGTGCTTGTGCTTCAGCAAGCAGTTTCGCGGCGGCAAACAGCGACAACACACCAGAGCGATTGGAGTCTTTTGAGTGCACAGGCTTAGTAAACAGTTACGACGCAAACTCCCGAACTTTCGTGCTGGCTTGTCAAAACGATCATGGGCCAGAATTCCAAACCAAAACGGTGGTGATTGATACCAATACCCAGCTCGATGGCGTACAAGAAGCGCAATTAGATGGTGCGACGATCGAAGTCGATGGCGTAGTAATTAACGATCAAAATATCGCAAGAGAAATTGAACTCGCGAACGACTAAAGTTCCGAAATTACAACAGAAACTCTCAAGTGTCGCGTCGGCGGCACTTTTCTTTTCCTGCAAACTCACCACACTCAGTTACACTTAATTGATGTTTACATGAATACGGTAACTGTAATGAGCAAACGTAACCTTGCCCTACTTCTCCTCCTATTTGGCGCAACCTCTGCGGACGCTGGCGTATTGGACCCAGACTGTGACGCAGAAAAAGCAGCCAAAGCAACAGCCACTAAAGCGGTAGTGGGAGTCGGTGGTCGATGCACACCAAAAGAAGCCTTAAAAGACAGCACGGTGGAAGCCGGTAAAGACGCGCTACCCGAGGAAGGACTTGCAGGTAAGGCCGTCGACGCTGCAATGCCAGAGAAAGAGAAGAAACCTATTAAAAACACAACCAAGAAGATCATCACTGATTAATCGTCAGCCTGAAGTGAGTCGATTGGTGAAATATCGATTTAGAGTAAATGAAAAGAGCGTCCATCTAGACGCTCCTTTGTTTTTTTGTTCGGAATGCTTAAGCCGCTTCGGTTTGACCAATCCAATGGTAATGGTGGTTGGCTTTTTTACCGACTAAGCCAAGTTCGGCTAGTTCTTCAAACACTTTGTCGACCTCTTCTGCCGAGAGTCTGAATTGCTTGGCTACTGCCTTTTTAGTGCAAGTGATTTGGTGACCTTTTAACGCATCACTCACCTGCTCTAATAATGTTTTTGGCTCTTCTGACTCAAGCTCTTGTTGCGCTTCCGGCTCAGCTTCCTCTTTGATATGAGGTAGGTATCCTGCTGGCTCCGGCTCAATATCTCGAACGTTTGCTAGCGTTATACCATCGTTACGACGGAAGAAATGACGGAAACGGTTCTCTTCACCAATCAAACCCACAAAGAAAGCAGCAAAGAAATCCAACAAGATAGATAAGAACACCACCAAGCCCAGCTGCGCTTGAGAAGAGGTCGTTCCAAATGCTTTTGCTAAGCTGTCGATCAAACCAATCACGGAACCTTGCGCCACTGGCGGTAAGCTATCTCGCTCTGTTGCCAAACGTTGCTGCTCTTCACGTAGTTTCTTGTTCTGCTCTTGAATGCGCGTTACGCCAGTCGCGATGCGCTCCATCTCAATGTACTTTTGCGCCGCCATGTTGTTTAGCTCAATCTGCTTATCGATGGACGCAATCTGGCGGTTATACGCTTCGACTTTCGCTTGTTCTACCGAGATATGGCTTTGAGCACTGTTGGTTGCACTGTTGATGCCACCGATACTGCCGCCGATAGAAATAGCAGCCAACACCAAATAGAACACTAACGCCGTGAGGGCCCCGGTGTAGTTTCTGTGTGCACGACGCTCACCGTATTCATACCAAGCGTAAAACTTACCCGCTTCGAAGATGATGGCCAGACCGCCAAATAGCGCCTGCATCATTGGGTTTTCGTCAATCGACAAAAACAGTAAAAGAGAAAAAATAGTCGATGCTAAAATCGCAGCGCCAGTGAACGCGTACACGCTCACCATAGCAAATCGACCTTTAGGATATCGATATCCGATCTGTTGTTCGTATTTCATTGGAGAAATTTCTTAAGATTCCGCAGCCCTTATGTGACGGGCGCTTCAAGCAACTACAAAGGTGCGGAGAATACCGTATCCTTTATTAAATTACTGTCATAATTCCGTTAATGGAAAACAAGTGAGGAATAGATAATCAGTTTGAATTGAATCAGTGCGATTCTAGCACGCAAAATCACCAGCTCAATTTGCGACATTCAGCGCACCAATAGGTTTGAAAGCTTTCCGAACGATAAATCTTTGCGATATGTGTTCTCAGAATAAAAAACCGCAAAACAAATAAAACACACTCACATCACCTTTTTATAAACTCGCGATTACAATTTGATGTTCGTTTGTTACTATCCTGCGCCGAAACATAGTCTTACAGCCAATTGGCGTATCTCCGCTTCATAATAAAAAGTCGTATGGACACACTCAGAACACAGCATGGAAAGAAAGCGATAAGCGCAGTCATGATCATCATTGCTGTGCTGTTTCAGCTGTACCTAACGTCGACTGCGGCACTGAACCCTACGCAAATCCACAGCGAAAATTGGCTAAACCAAGTTCAAGATGAAAAGGTGTTGCTGTGTACCGCTGATGGCTTTAAATGGGTGGATATTAACGAACTGATTGAAGCCAACGCACTGCCCAATTCTGAATTTGTTCAAGATCTTAGCCTGCACGATGGCTTTCAGTTTGAATGTCCATTATTACAAGCGGCGCAATTCTTTATCGCTATCGCGTTCGGTCTGTATCTGACTACGCTCTCTTGGTTAAGACGCACCAAGCACGTTTTCACTCCCTATCATTTCGCAGCTTGCGGAAGAAAAGTTTACAAATACGTAGCGCCCAAGCAATCTCCGCCTTGTGTTTTCCACACCTAAATACTCAACGAAGTAGTCGGTAAATAAACATAACGTATTAATTCTATCGTAGAACCGATAGAGAACAGCCAGATTTAAAAAGGAAAACACAAATGATCAAACTGATGAAAACCACAGCCATCGCTCTTATCGCTTTATTGGCAAGCCCACTCAGCCTTGCTCACGAATACGAAGCAGGCAAGATTCATATCGATCATCCTTGGAGCCGCGAAGCGCCACCAAATGCCCCTGTGATTGGCGGTTTCTTTCAGTTAAGCAACCTAGGTGACGCTGATGACGCGCTGATTGCGGCTTCAACACCGATTGCTGACCGTGTGGAGATTCATACTCACACGAAAGAAGACGGCATGATGAAGATGATTAAGATTGATGAAGTCGTGGTAGAGCCTCAGCAGAAAGTGGAGTTCAAGCCAGGTAGCTTCCATCTAATGATCTTCAACCCAACCCAAACGCTAAAAGAAGGCGACCGTTTCCCTGTGACTTTGACGTTCAAAAAAGCAGGTAAAGTGGAAGTAGAAATGGCAGTTGAGAAGAAAGACCACATGGAAAAGCACACGCACCATCACTAATCGCTTAAACGAAAAGAGCCCGCTACTTCAGCGGGCTCTTTTGCTTTTGGTACCTATGATTCTAGTCGTGTGCACCTTTGGTTGTACCGATGTGCACTTTAGAGATTCCCTACTCGCTCGTTCCTCGCTCTAGGGAATGACCCTATTTAATCTTCTGTCAAAGTTTGAGTGGCTTAGTTCTCATCACATTAGCCAAACTCCACCCTCGTCATTCCGACGAGCCTAGGCGAGATCAGGAATCTAATCACAGCTAACTCAGTCTTACTTAAAGCAAACCTCTGCCCAGCGCGCAAGACCTGCGGTGACCGAACCAAAGTAGTTGCCACTCACCACAGGAATGTTTGGCAATACTGTCTGCACTGCATCACGCAAAATAGGTGAACGTGCCGAACCGCCTGTCATAAAGATCGCATCCGGTTTCACGCCCGCTTGCTCTACTGCTTCAGTAACCAAAGCCGTCATCTTATTCTTCGGTGATTCAATCGCTTCGATCATCTCATCACGTTGAACATCGACTTCAATCAACTCAGACAACAAGTTAATGCCCGCACGGTAAGTCGCTTGGTCAGACAACGCGACTTTGGCTTCTTCTGCACGACGCACGATGTTGTAGCCCAGCGACTCATGGTAAACCTCTAGCAAACGAGCCAGCTTCTCTGGCTCTTGCGCTTGCTTGTGCAGCAGTTTCAATGCCGATAAGTTTTCACGTGAGTAGAAATCGCTCTGCGCTTCCACATTGTTGATCGCAATTGGGTTCCAGAACTGCGTGGTTGGCATCATGATGCCCGATTCCATCTTGCTCTCCATACCGAATGGGAACATCAGTTGTTTGAACGCCAACGCGATATCCAAATCGTTACCACCAATACGTTGACCACTGTGCGCCAACAGACTTGCGGTACGGTCAGCTTTACCTCGCCAAGATGGTCCCATCTGAATCAAAGAACAGTCTGTCGTACCACCACCGATATCGACCACTAGTATGGTTTTATCTTCGGTTAGCGTTGCTTCGTATTCCAGACCTGCCGCTACCGGTTCAAATTGGAATTCGATGTTCTGAAAACCAGCACGTTTTGCTGCTCTTAAAAGAATGCCTTCCGCTTGAATGTTCGCCGTCTCACCGCCACGACCGTGGAAGTTGATCGGACGGCCAATCACTGCATCAGTAATAATTTGCTGCGCACTGTTCTCTGCTTGCGCTTTGATGTTGTCCATCATGGCGCAAACCAGATCTTCAAAGAAACTCAGCTGAACATCACGCAGACCAGAAGCACCGAGGAAAGACTTTGGTGACTTCACGTAATAGATATCGCGAGGATCTTCCAAGTAGCGATTCAATGCCGCTTGACCAAACGCCATGTCTTCTGGCTCAAGTTCAATGCTTTCTTCACGATTAAGGTTGATCGCGCGACGCAAAACCTGCTCACCAACCTGATCGAAAGGTTTGATGCTGCGATGACGGAACAAGTGTTCAGACACCGACTCACGCGTTGGAGCAGCAAGGGTGGAAGGAATGTAAGGGCTATTCCCTTCAAGGTTTAAAAGTTGCGGTTCACCTTGTTCCATTTTCGCCACCGAACAGTTCGCGGTGCCGTAGTCAAAGCCGATATACATAAGTCCTCCCACTGACGAAAAAAGGTCGGCAATCCTACCTCAACCTCAGTGGAATTACTACCGCAACTCAATGAAATAAGTGGCGCTTACTCTTTCTCGGCAGGTTCTTTCTTCATTGATGGCAACACAACCGCAAGCAACAAAGCCAACAGCAGAAATACCGGAGTGAGCGTAAGCCCATGCCAAATGGAGTATCCGTCGTGGAACAACCAGAAAATGCCGACAGTTAGCAAGTAAGCAAAGTAACTGCAGAACACCAAACTGATCGCAACGAAGCGCGTACGATTGATGATTAAGATTCGCACCAAATACTGGCTCATGATCCCCGCGCAGTGTACCGCCATTTGCCAATTAATGATGAAACACGCCAGTGCGACGAACCCCGATATTACCAAGGCATCGTGCGTGTTGAGAATGAAGTAGCTGCCAAAGCGACTGATGATGACGGAGTAATCGCCCTCGTACACTATCGACCAGGAAATGGCGTTTGCCGCAGCGACAAAATTGGCAAAATACGCGATGGCATAAAAGGTAGTTTGAGAGCTAAATGGCTGAAAGACTTCGGAGCAATAGCCCTGCCATTCTTTTTGATTTGACGTTGGTCCGACCCAGTTACGTTTTTTGTTTGGCACTCGCTCTGCGAACGCAGGACCGTTACGAAACAACAACCAGAAAATATACAGCGCAAGTGCTACTAAGAGTATTGTAAGCATACCCTTTCCCCTCCAGAAATGTCCTTTTCCACTGCCAATGGCGTTGGGGTCGTAAACTGCACTTCCCTGTTTTTGTGCTTAATCTTGTTTTAATGCATTGTTAAACATCATAAATATACTCAAAACGGCAGTGACTACTTTATCACTACCGTTATTAAGGTTTAGCACACGATGGATGGAATTGCTGAATCTGGATAGACCAAATAGGAGGGAAAGGAACGGTCTACCCAAACGAATTATGCTTCGAGCTTTTCTTCAAATACGCCAAGCTCACGACCTAACCAAATCGCACGCTCGGTATGATCACGCAGCTCGTTGTCACTGACAGGATGAATCAGAACCGAAAAACCGCCACGAATGGTATCAAGCCATGCGATAAACTCATCACTTATCGATTCAACATGCAGCTCAAACATCGGCATCTTATGTGGACCAACCAACTTGCACACTAAAGGGAAAACGCGCAAAACATCTTGGCGTTCTTGACGAATGATCTCATTCAAGGCTTGAGCTTTATCCTGCTGCTGAAGCGGGAAGTAAACATGAATGTGGTACATAACTTCTCCATGCGTATCACTGACTTTCATTAGTCGCCACACTACCTGCATTCAACTTTCGAGGGAAGCGACAAATTCAAATCTATCGTCAAAGCGTGACGGAGAGATTAACGTGTTACTGGATCTGCGCGGATATGGTTGATAAATCACTCAACCTGTCGAATTTTACAGCATAATTTTATTACAAATTTCCTGTCAAACTCAGTGATTCCCTTCAACTTCGAAAACGTACAATTCAAGAAAGCAGTGTTTTATCCTAGAAAAGTACGGTGTAAGCGAAACTTTACTGTGGATTACAACTCAAATTAAAGCATAATTTAACAATTTGTTTACACTTACTGTATCTGGTTATACCAAGATTCATCACTGGATTAGGCGGTGTAAACAGCAGTAATAAATGACGCCTTGTGATTTACCAGAACACACTTTTGTTAGGAGACGAGCACCAAAAGCGTCGATAACTATCAAAACAACTGCAATCCTAGGTATGACCTTTTGCGCTGATATCAAAGCCTGAGTACCCATACAGGCTGAGATCGAAACAATGAGCAGCTGCAGTCCAAAAGACCCGCAGCGTCAAAAGGAGCTTGAGATGAACGTTCAGGCATTACCCATGCATCGGTTTATCGACCATGATGGGAACCTCGTCAGCCAACTACCCAACTGGGCTGATCTCGAAATATTGGTCGGGTTTTATCAAGACATGATATTAACTCGCACCTACGATAACAAAGCCGTTGCCTTGCAGCGCACTGGTAAATTAGGCACCTACCCATCACACCTTGGCTCGGAAGCCGTTGGGATAGCGGTAGGCAGAGCGCTAAAAGCCAGTGATGTGTTTGTTCCTTATTATCGCGACATGCCCGCCATGTGGTGTCGTGGCATAGGAATGGAAAAGAACCTGCAATACTGGGGAGGCGATGAACGCGGCAGCGACTTCGCTCCTGAAGGCAGCCCTTTTCCTAGCAAAGATCTGCCCTTCTGTGTCCCAATCGCAACCCAGTGTACCCATGCCGTTGGTGTTGCAGCAGCACTGAAAATCCAAGGCAATCACGATGCGGCTTTGGTGATGTGCGGCGATGGCGGCACTTCCAAAGGCGACTTCCTTGAATCCATTAACTGTGCGGGCGCATGGAACATCCCATTAGTCTTTGTGGTGAACAACAACCAATGGGCGATTTCCGTGCCACGTAGCTTGCAATGTGCTGCGGAATTTCTCTCAGAAAAAGCCAAAGGTGCTGGCATCCCCGGTATTACGGTGGATGGCAACGATGTCGTCGCGGTGTTTGATGCAACAATGACTGCCCTCGAACGAGCCAGAAAAGGCAAAGGCGCAACGTTAATTGAAGCAATAAGTTACCGCCTGAGCGATCACACCACCGCCGACGACGCGACCCGTTATCGAAACGAGGACGAGGTTCAAACGGCTTGGCAATATGAACCAGTTCGTCGACTTAAAGCCTTTCTCACCAATCAAGGCGTTTGGAGTAACGAGAAAGAGCAAGAGTGGCAAGCCCACTGTAAAGAACAAGTAGAACTCGCCGTTGAACGTTATCTCAACATGCCAAATCAAGCACCTGAAACGGGCTTCGATTTCCTTTATGAATCCCTACCCCAAGAGCTTCATGCGCAAAGGGATGAGCTAATCAACAAAGCAATGCGAATGCAGGGAGGGAAACATGGCTGAACTCACGCTAGTTGAAGCAGTGAACCTCGCACTGCACCATGAAATGGAACACGATCCGAATGTCATCGTCCTAGGTGAAGATGTGGGTGACAACGGCGGTGTATTCCGCACCACAGTTGGACTCAAGCAAAAGTACGGTCTTAAGCGCGTTATAGACACACCTCTTGCTGAAGCGCTTATTGGCGGTGTCACTGTCGGTATGGCAACGCAAGGTCTACGACCTGTGGCAGAGTTTCAATTCCAAGGCTTTGTCTTCCCTGCATTAGAACATTTAATGTGCCACGCGGCGCGAATGCGTAACCGTACTCGTGGTCGACTCACCTGCCCTGCAGTGTTCCGCGCGCCCTTTGGTGGCGGTATTCACGCACCAGAACACCACTCCGAAAGTGTCGAAGCATTGTTTGCTCATACTGCAGGTTTTAAGGTTGTGATTCCTTCATCACCACAACGCGCTTACGGTTTGCTTCTAGCAGCTATTCGAAGCAACGATCCGGTAATGTTCTTTGAGCCAAAACGTATCTATCGCACAGTGAAATCTGAAGTGGTGGATAACGGCGAAGCGCTACCTCTCGACACTTGCTTTACCCTTCGCAAAGGTCGCGACATTACGTTAGTGACTTGGGGAGCGTGTGTTGTCGAATCACTGCAAGCAGCTCAAACGCTGTCCAATCAAGGTATCGAAGTTGAGGTGATTGATTTAGCCAGCATCAAACCCATTGATACCGCGACCATCTTCCGTTCACTAGAGAAAACCGGACGCCTCTTGGTGGTACATGAAGCCAGCAAAACCTGTGGTGTCGGCTCAGAGCTGTTAGCCAGAACCGCAGAACATGCGATGTGCCTACTCAAAGCGCCACCAAAACGCGTCACAGGTATGGATACCATCATGCCGTACTACCGCAACGAAGATTATTACATGATTCAGGAAGAAGACATTGTGCTCGCCGCGCGCGAACTCGTGGAGGATTGGAAATGAAGACATTTAACTTACCCGATCTCGGCGAGGGTCTCGCTGAGTCAGAAATTGTGAAATGGCATATTAGTGTTGGCGATATGGTCAAGCTGGATCAAGTGGTGCTTACTGTTGAAACCGCAAAAGCAACCGTGGACGTCCCTGCTCCTTATGGCGGTCGCATCGTGAGTCGCCATGGTGAAGAAGGCGACGTAATCAACATCGGTGCTCTACTTCTGGAAATCGATGAAACGGGTGCAGAGCAAACCGTCTCCGAGAAAAAACAAACTGCCGATGCGGCAACCGTGGTCGGTAATGTATCCCAACATGCGCACAGCGTGAATGTCGACGATTTCTGGATTGGTGGCGAACACAATCCATCGCCAGATAACCTCATCACTGCCCTACCTTCTGCTCGCCTATTAGCGAAGAAACTGGGTGTGGATTTGGAGTTGGTCAAAGGCAGCGGTCCGGATGGTTTGATCGTCGATGCCGATATCTACGATGAAGCAGGCAAACAACGCCCCGGTACAGAAGTACTTAAAGGCGCACGCCGAACCATGGTATCAACCATGGCGGAATCCCATCACAATGTCGCGGCAGTGACCATTACTGAGGAAGCTGTCTTAGATGGCTGGAAGCAAGGTGAAGACATCAGTATTCGTCTGGTCCAAGCCATTGTGCATGCGTGTCAGGAAGAACCAGCCATGAATGCATGGTTCGATGCTGAAACTATGACGCGTTGTGTTCACAGCACGGTGAATATTGGTATTGCCGTAGACAGTCGACACGGTTTGTACGTGCCTGTTCTGCGACATGCCGACGAATATGAGCCTCAAGAAGTACGTCGTTGGTTAGACCAAACTGTACAAGGCATACGTGAACGTAAGATCGGTCGTGAGCAGTTGCAGCACGCCACCATTACGCTCTCAAACTTTGGCGCAATTGCAGGCATTTACGCAACGCCTGTGGTCACGCCACCACAAGTCGCGATTGTCGGTGCAGGTCGAATCATTGAGAAAGTCGTAATTCGAGACGAGCAAGCTGTAGCAGTGAAAGCCATGCCGCTGTCGATTACGTTTGACCACCGAGCATGTACTGGTGGTGAAGCAGCAAGGTTCACAAAAGTACTGGCAGAGCACTTGAGAAAACCGAGCGTTTAAGCAGCTTTTGCCATGAATAACAAAAGGGCTTCCGATTGGAAGCCCTTTGTTTTGAGGATGAATTTAAAGAGAGACTCCCTACTCGTTCATTCTTCACTCTAGGGAATGACGCTGTTTGGTCTGTAATCAACAAAAAGCGCCGTAAAAACCTGATTTCACAGAAATTCTAGCGCGTCATTCCAGCAAGCCTAAGCGCGACTAGGAATCTAATGGCAAAGTGCACTGAAGGGCTTTCATAGCGATATACCAACCGTGCACTTTGACAATAGATTCTGAATCACGCTCGTTCCTCGCTGTTCAGAATGACGACTTAAAGTAGTGAGCAAGAAGGAGATCCCCTTCCCGTTCATTCTTCATTCTTCATTCTTCATTCTAAGGAATGACGCTGTTTTGTCTGCACTCAACAAGAATCGCCTCAAGAATCTGATTTTCATAAGGAAACTCTAGCGCGTCATTCCAGCAAGCCTAAGCGCGACTAGGAATCTAAGAACAACGAACACCGAAGGGCTTTCGTAGCAATGAGCCCAAAGCGCATTTTGATAGCAGATTCTGAATCACGCTCGTTCCTCACTGTTCAAAATGACGACTTAAAGTAGTGAGTAAGGAAGAGATTCCCTGATCGCTCATTCTTCGTTCTGGCGAATGACGCTGTGTGGTGTGTACTCAAAAAGAAGCACCGTAACAATCTGATACTTAGAAGGAAACTCTAGCGCGTCATTCCAGCAAACCTAAGCGCGACTAGGAATCTAAGAACAACGAACACCGAACACCGAGGGTCTTTCGTAGCAATGAACCCACAGCGCACTTTGATAGCAGATTCTGAATCACGCTCGTTCCTCGCTGTTCAGAATGACGACTTAAAGTAGCGAGCATGAAGGGATTCCCTACTCGCTCATTCTTCACTCTAGGGAATAACGCCCGAAATACCGAACTTAAACCTTCTCCAGCAACTCCGGCATAATCTCAAACAAATCACCGACCAAGCCATAGTCTGCGACTTGGAAGATTGGCGCTTCTGGATCACTGTTGATCGCCACAATTACCTTGGAATCTTTCATCCCAGCCAAATGCTGAATCGCCCCAGAAATACCCACAGCAATGTACAGCTGAGGCGCAACAATCTTACCCGTTTGCCCAACTTGCAAATCGTTAGAGACAAAGCCTGCATCTACCGCAGCACGTGATGCGCCAATTGCACCACCAAGCTTGTCGGCAAGCTGTTCCACCAGCGCGAAATTCTCTTTACTGCCTAACCCTCGACCACCCGAGACAACAACGTTTGCCGCCGGTAGTTCTGGTCTTTCGCTTTCCGCTTTTTGCTGTGAAACAAACTCACTGTGATCTGCCTTAATGACCGTTTCTAACGTCACGACATTCTCGGCTACTGGTGAGTCAGACACAGCAATAGCGTCAAACGCTGAGCTTCGAATCGTCATCACTTTGGCTGTATCGTCCGAACGAACTCTGGCTAACGCATTACCGGCATAGATTGGACGAACAACCGTATCAGGCGATTCAATCGCAATCACATCCGACAGCTGCCCAACATTCAGCAATGCAGCGACACGAGGCATTAGGTTTTTACCAAAAGTACTCGCAGGAGCTAGGATATGAGAAAAATCCTTACCAACGTCGGCAATTAATGTCGACAGGTTTTCTGCCAACGGATGCTGATATTCGGCAGCATCAATCGCGATGATCTGCGAAATACCTTGTACACACTTCAACTCACCCAATACTGAACTGCAATGATGGCCGATAAGCAACGCCGTTACAGGCAAAGGTGTACCGTCTTGTTGAATATCAGAAGCCGCACTCAATGCGCGTAATGTGTCCACTGAAAGTGATTGGTTATCGTGTTCCACAATGACCAAGGTTGCTAACGGTTTGTTTTCCATGATTATGCCTCCTAAATCACTTTCGCTTCGTTTTTGAGCTTGTCGACTAACTCGCTCACACTGCCTACCATTTCGCCCGCTTTTCGTGCAGGCGGTGTCATGACTTCAAGTACGAGTTGAGAGCGTTCGACACTCACACCAAAGAAGTCTGGCGTCATTACCGATAGCGGCTTCTTCTTCGCTTTCATGATATTCGGTAGAGAGGCATAACGCGGTTCATTTAATCGCAAATCCGTACTGATGATCGCAGGCAGATCCAGTTTGAGCGTTTCTAAACCA
Source organism: Vibrio sp. M260121 (assembly GCF_036533715.1). Taxonomy (NCBI): domain Bacteria; kingdom Pseudomonadati; phylum Pseudomonadota; class Gammaproteobacteria; order Vibrionales; family Vibrionaceae; genus Vibrio; species Vibrio sp. M260121. The sequence goes on from NZ_JATABF010000044.1 coordinate 40,219, forward strand.
CCGTCGATTTCTCGAGTAACAAGAACCGTTTCCCCTTCGACTTTCACTTCCGATGCAAATGTCCCCTGCGGACGATTCGTCAGTGCCGCCATCATTTGCGCGACTTGGTTGTTATCCGTATCGATTGACTGTTTACCCAGAAGCACCAATTGAGCCTGCTCTTGCTCCATCACAGCTTTGAGTAACTTCGCGACCGCAAGCGGTTCTGGTGACTGTTCAACATCAATATGAATCGCACGATCCGCACCTAATGCGAGCGCTGAGCGCAATTGTTCCTGACAACTGGTGTCACCAATCGACACCACCAACACCTCCTCTGCTACCCCAGCTTCTTTAAGGCGTACTGCCTCTTCCACCGCAATTTCACAGAATGGGTTCATCGTCATTTTCACGTTGTTGGTTTCCACACCGGAACCATCAGATTTGACTCTTACTTTAACGTAAGGGTCAATTACACGTTTAATCGCAACCAGTACTTTCACATTCCCTCCTAGCAGATCGCAAAGCGATACGCGTCCTAGCAATTGGGTCATGCGTGACAAAGATTGGTGTTAAAGCTCAGCCTTTTCATTACCTTGCTAACAAAAAACGCATTGTGACATTGTCACTCAAAATCTTTATCACGCCCTATGACGTTACCATTTGAGCTTAGTTTAGTTTACGTTTACGTCAACTGGACTATAGTTCTTTATACGAGCACTGCGTAATAGAAGAAGCACCTGAAACACAAAGAAAGGTTTCGCATAAAGGAAGCAAGAAGATGGAAAGAGAATGCATGGAATTTGATGTGGTGATTGTCGGCGCCGGACCTGCAGGTTTGAGTGCAGCATGCCGCTTAGCACAACTCAACCAAGAGCGTGAAGGCGAACCGCTGTCTATTTGTGTGGTCGAGAAAGGTTCAGAGGTTGGTGCACATATCTTATCTGGCGCGGTGTTCGAAACACGTGCATTAGGCGAACTCTTTCCTGATTGGCAAAACATGGGCGCACCGCTTTCCGCCGCGGTAAAAAACGATGCCTTCTTGTACCTAACCACAGAACTTAATCATGTTCGTGTTCCCCACTTTCTTACTCCCAACCCAATGCACAATGACGAAAGCAACTACGTCATCAGCTTAGCGAACTTGTGTCGTTGGTTAGCAGAACAAGCAGAATCGCTTGGCGTTGAGGTCTATCCCGGTTTCGCTGCATCCACGATTAACTACGATGCATTTGGCGCTGTTACAGGGGTAAACACCAGCGACATGGGTGTGGACAAGAAAGGAGAAGCCAAACCCAACTTTGAAGCCGGTATTGAGTTAAAAGCCAAATACACCGTATTCGCCGAGGGGTGCCGAGGCCATCTTGGTAAAGAGCTCATTCAACGATTTGGTTTAAACGATGATAAGCAACCGCAACATTATGCGCTCGGGCTTAAAGAGATTTGGGAGTTACCTGCCGATGCCAAAGATCAATCAGGCAGCGTGATTCATTCTGCAGGGTATCCACTGAGCGAATCGAACACCACAGGTGGCGGTTTTCTTTATCACATGGAAAACAATCAAATCGCCGTTGGGCTTATTGTCGACTTAAACTACAGCAACCCTTACTTGAGCCCATTTGACGAGTTTCAACGCTTTAAGCACCACCCTGCGATCGAAAAACACTTGAAAGGTGCTCAACGCATCGCTTACGGAGCAAGGGCTATTGCCAAGGGTGGACTTTCTTCTCTGCCGAGACAACAATTCCCCGGCGGTCTATTAATTGGTTGCGATGCAGGCACCTTGAACGTCGCCAAAATCAAAGGCAGTCACACTGCGATGAAATCTGGCTTGCTAGCGGCAGAAGCCATTATCGAAGCATTCACACAAACAAATCCAGAACCGGATTACCAAAGCCGATTTGAAAGCTCATGGTTGTATGAAGAACTCAGCGAGACGCGTAACTTTGGTGCGAACATTCATAAGTTCGGCAGTCTACTCGGCGGTGCACTTTCGACATTTGAACACAATATCTGGCAACCACTAGTCAAGAAACCAATACCGTGGACAATTACCGATCCTTCGCTCGATCATGAACAATTAAAACCGATTGACGCATGCCAACCCATTGAATACGTGAAACCTGATGGCATCATCAGTTTCGACAAGCCCTCATCGGTGTTTTTGTCCGGAACACAGCACGAAGAAAACCAGCCATGCCATTTGCAACTCGCCTATCCTCATATTCCGATTCAAGTGCATTTGAAGAAGTTTGATGAGCCGAGCCAGCGCTACTGCCCTGCTGGTGTATATGAAGTAGTAGAAGTAGAGGGCGAGAAGTTATTCCAAATCAACGCCGCAAACTGTGTGCATTGCAAAACCTGTGACATCAAAGATCCGTCGCAAAACATCACTTGGAAGGCACCAGAAGGTGGCGGCGGACCGAGTTATCAGAACATGTAACCAATGAATGACTAGCGCAATGGCATAGCTGTTGCGCTAGCTTAATGCGTCGGTCAGTCTAAGAGTCAAACTCGTTACTCAAAAATTCTTTAAGCGGCATAGGCTTAGCAAACAAGAACCCTTGTAGATAGCTTACGCCCCTCTCCTTTAAGTACTCCGCTTGAAACTCCGTTTCTACCCCTTCAGCAACCACATCCAACGACAAGTCATGAGACAAAGTAATCATATTCTGTAGTAAGTGGCCGGTTATCGTGTCGACGCCAATATCTCGTACAAACGTTTGATCAATCTTAAGATAATCTAAATCGACTTTACGCAAGTTGACCAAAGAAGAATGCCCTGTACCGAAATCATCGATTGCGATTTTACAGCCCATACCTTTTATCTGAGTGAATATTTCATCGGTTAAATCGCAGTAATTTAACGCCTCTCTTTCCGTGAGTTCTAAGACCAAGGTAACGTCTTTAGAGTCAACAATATCGATGAACTCTTGGCAAGCGCTAACAAGCGTCCCTTTTGAGCAATGCTGCGGTGATATATTCACACCAACATGAAAAGGTTTTGGTAGCTTGTCTTTCCAAAGGCGAATTTCTTTCGCAGTATGTATCATCAATTGATGTGTGATCGGAAGGATCAACCCTGAGCGTTCAGCTTTAGGGATGAAAAGATCCGGTCTTACCGTTCCTTGGACTGGGTGCTGCCAACGCAAAAGGATTTCAATTCCCTGAATCTCTCTGTTTGCACTGTTCAAAATAGGTTGCGCGTAAGGGACAAACTCTTTGTTTTCCATCGCCCTCTCTATCTCTAGATATAGGTTTGATGGACGTCTTGATAGCCACAGAAGGTAAAGCGCGAATAGCGTCTGAATGATTAAGATAACAACAATATATTGATTATCATGCTCCCAAAATGCAGAAATCATACTAGGGTAATCAAACCCCGAATACACACTGTAAGGAAAGTTAGCTGATGACACTTTATGCCAAGCGACCAGCTTGTCCGCTGGGTTAACTTTAAGCACAAGGTCTTTGTTATCGAGCCACTGTTCACCTACAGCCAAGTATGAGCGCAACTTGTCGTGAGGCTCTAACAACTGCCTTAAGTACAGGCTGTCTATACCACTAAATGCGGTATCCTCACCCGACTCAGACCGAACCACAATAAGAGGATGTTTGGCATCGACTTTACTGCCATGCATTAAGCGTAAACGCCCGGAGCTGTAATCTGCTAGATCGTACTGGTAATGGCTGTCTCCCCAGATCGAGGTACAGTAAATCACATTATCTTTGGCTAGGTTGGCACTTCGTACATACGGTACTGTCGCAACTAAATGACGCAAAGCCACACTGTGAGCCTCACAGCTATCGGGCTTCTCCAAAAGCATTAAGGATTGGTTGTTAGCCTCTTCACCATACTCCAGAATCTCATCGACCTCTTGGACCACACTCGACGCTTTTAACTGAGATAATTCATCAAGTGACTGACCAATGCTGAAATACAAAAACGCCAGCGCGAAAAGGCTCGGAAGAAAAGAGAGCAAAACTAGATTCGTTGAATTTTTCTTATTGTTTGCAAACATGAAAGGCCTAGTTAATGGGATATATGTTTAGTTTGCAGCCTGCCTTCTCAGAAGTGATAGCACTCAACAAACTTATTGGAGCGATTTAATGTATAGATATCAGTATATAACGTGACTTCTACATACCATGTGAGACTAGCTTTCTTTTTGCGCATTACATTCTCAACTTTGAGAAACTGTAACATTATGATGTATTTTTGTATAAATAGCTCTTGATCTCGTTGAACACAAAGTTTAAGTGCAGGAGCATGATTGGGACGTTAATTTACCATCAGAAAACGATGAGCGTACTGTCAAATCTTCCCGTGACAGAGAGGAAATAAAGGGGTCTAAGTGAATACATCACTGGAGTCCGCTATTTCGAAACAACCCCTCCCACTGACGTTACTTTCATCACCATTCGAAAAATTCAGATAAAAAAGCTAATAGTTCCGGTAGTTTACCTACAGTTTTATTTTGAGAAATTGCGTAAACTACTGCAAATCTATTCATTGTTGCTCTATTCATTGTCGAAACAGCATTCACTAACGGCAAGGCAATTGAGCGCCTAAAACTAAAAAGAAAATACTTCGAAAAGGATTCATATATGAAGGCGTCAGTGGTAAACCAAATCTGGTTATCCGGTAAAATGGTGATGGCAACGAGTGGTTTGGCGTTATCCGGTTTTGCTTATGGTTCCACTCCAGAAACCATTGGTGACATTCAGTTCGTCGACCCAAACTTTGCTGATTGCTTTTCTGGCTACGAAGCGTCTTCACCAAGCATTTTGACCGAACTCGACTGCTCCAACAATAACATTACCTCAGTGGAAGAAATTAAATATTTCCCTGCACTAGAAGACTTGATTCTTTTAAATAACAATATTAAAAGCGTCGATACTACACATAATCCAAAGCTCAAACGCCTTATCTTGGCGAACAACCAATTGAGAGATATCGACCTCTCTCATAACCCAGAGCTTGAAACTCTAACTATTTCAGAAAACAACCTGACACAGCTCAACATCAATAAGAACTCGCAGCTGAAAAGTCTCTACGCCTACAAAATGCCTATTGCAGAAATAGACGTACGCCACCTATCACGGTTGCGTGACCTTGGATTCAGTGCCCATAAACTGACAGAACTTAACGTTAGCCAAAACTCCGAGCTCAAAACGCTCTTTCTTGGAAATGGCAGCCTAACTACGATCGACTTAAGCCATAACCCAAAGCTTTCGCACGTATCTCTTCAATCAAACCAATTGCAAGAGATTGATTTGTCGAAAAATGCGAATCTTAAGCACCTTAACGTGCGCAATAATAAGCTCACCAGTTTAGACTTAAGCCAACAGACACAGTTGCAAGAAGTCAAAGCAGACTATAACCAGTTAGCCGAATTCCAATTGGGTAAAAACCCAAATTTAACGTCACTAGAGCTAAACAATAATAAATTGACCAAACTGGACCTGACTCAACAACTGGCCTTGAAGAAGTTCACAGCATTCAACAACCCACTTTATGATATTACATTGCCTAAAGGTCATGAGTTTGATCTGTTTTCAGTCGAGGGTTCACCTTATGCCGCAGCTCTAACAACGACCTCTCAAGCAAGCGAAGAGAAAAACATCTCAAACCTACTATCTCCTCGTGTCAGCATTATTGAAGGTGGTGTAATAACGCAAGAGGGAAATGAGTACACCGTGACTCCAACACAAATGGTGATGCCAAAACTCGGCCAATACATTGGCTTTCGATACTCGGTTACGTTGCCCCAGAATGCACAGGGTGAAGTAGAGCCTAGCCTTGCAAAAACCAACAAATTCCCAATTACCGTCCGGATGACGCATCCAAAGATTGTCGATCCTAAAACGGGCAAAGGGTTCACCGAATCCACTTGGCCTGACACCATGTTTAAGCATGATCGTAACCTCGCGATGTGGTATTTCGGCGATAAAAGCGAGCTGGTGTCCGGCCGTTGGAAAATCGAGATACTTTACCGCGATAGCGTGGTAGCAAAAAAAGCCTTCCAGCTAGTCAATATGGATGATCCGAAAGAACTCACCTCAATCAAGGAAGCTCTGGTCATGCAAAACTTATTCAGCAAAGGTTCTAGTTATGTTTGTAAAGAAACCGCCTTTCAGCGCTGTTTTGGGTTCGATAGTACCAGTAAATGTGAACAAGCTCTTGAGCCTTATACCAAGAGCTGCCAGTCATTAATGGCGCGAGAAATCAAAAAACAAAAGGGCAAGTTTGACAGTAAAGACGCTCTGAAAAATGCTTTTCTCTTTTATACAGGGTGTTTAATGGGGAGCTACGCAGAAGAAAATCATTTCGAGCGAACAGAAGTACTTCAATGTATGAAAAGTAAATAAGGTGTTTTTGAATAGAGCCTCCCATCAAGTGAGGCTCTAGTGCCGTTAAGCTTCTACCCCTGCTTCATCTTCTTCTACGATATCCGTTTCTTGGCTCGCCTCTTCCAGCCATTGCTGTAAAGCTTCACTTGCTAGCACCTTCTGTTGGTAGGCTTTGGCACCTTCCGATAGCTCTATGCCATAAGTTTGGAAACGCAATGCCACTGGTGCATACATGGCATCGGTGATTGACCATTCTCCAAATAGCCAACCATTCGGATGCAGCTTGGCTTGCTCTGCCCAAATGGCGTCAATACGCGCAATATCTTTACGTGCGCCATCCGTTAGATCGACTTTTCTGCGCGCGCGAATGTTCATTGGGAGTTCGTTTCTTAAATCAAAGAAACCCGAGTGCATTTCTGAAGCGATGGCGCGTGCTTTAGCCCGTTCTGCGGAGTTGCTTGGCCATGCTTTACCTTGCAGGTATTGCTCGTTTACGTATTCCAAAATCGCTAATGAATCCCACACGGTTGCATCGCCATCCACCAAGGTCGGTACTTTGGCCGTTGGTGTAATATCTTCCAAGGTCTTATAAAAATCTTCCGTGAATAATTTGAGCTTGGTGACTTTCACATCCAGTTTGAATTGAGAAAAGATCAGCCATGCGCGCAGTGACCAGCTTGAGTAGTTTTGGTTAGCAATAAACAGTTTCATGACGCCTCCATGCGGTTCGTGTTTTGAGTACCCATTCACAATATCTGATTGTATTTAATGGGACTAACGGATAGTTTTGATGGAACACTTCAACAAAAACGATGGATGAGTTTTAGATATGGATATCGATGCGTTACGCAGCTTTCTGGCTTTTGTAGAAACGGGTAGTTTCACTCGTGCAGCCAAGCAGATCAATCGCACCCAATCAGCGTTCAGTGCACAAATGCGTAAGCTGGAGGACGAACTCAGCGTCAGTTTGTTTGAAAAAGAAGGTCGCAACCTAGTATTGAGTGAAGCAGGATTAGCACTACGCTCTCACGCCGAGCGATTGGTCAGCTTGCACAATCGAGCGCTGAAACAAGTGAAACGTTATGAAAACAAGCGCCCTCTTCGCTTAGGTTGCCCAGAAGATTACAACGACAATATCCTGCCTAAAGTCATCCGCGTATTGCAGCAATCTGAACCGACATGCTCTATCCAAGTTTTCAGTGAGCCAAGCATCACCTTGAGAGAAAAGCTGGATGAAGGAAAGCTAGACGCCGCTATTGTGACAAGAGCACCGGACGGTGAAGAAGGTTACTGGCTAGCAAGCGACAAAGGTGTGTGGATTACTCACCCTGATTTTAACATCGAGGCCGCCCAACCTCTCCCTCTCGCCCTATTCCAAACCGACTGCAAATACCACGCAGCAGCGGTAGACGGATTAACCAAACGTGGCACTCCTTATCAACTACTGGCGTGTTGCAATACGGCCTCTGCACAACGAGCGATTGTACGTTCAGGCATGGCTATCGGTGCGATGGGCAGTATTAGCGTTAGCAAGGATCTCAAGATCTTAGACGATATGCCATCGCTGCCTTCCGTGGATATCGTTTTGGTCACGGGCGTCGAGCCTCATCCAATACTGGATAAAGAATGCTTGGCGCAATTGGTTGAGTTAATGGCTTAACTGGATTCGCTAACCAATCACAAAGTTAAATTCGCCCGTTAATCGCCCGTCGATTCGTATAGTTTCAAACTGTAAATAATCACGGGCTTTGCCACCCCACCATTCATCACCAGTATTGCCTTTTAAGTACAACTGAGTGGTCAGAAGCTCTTGGTTATCCTGCCACAACTTAACGTGAGTGTGCGGCGGACGAGAGGCATAAGGCACAGGATACAAAGTCTGGAATAAGTAGCGACCATCCGATTGAGTTTCTGCAGCGCCAAAGCCTGCAAAGTGAGCATCAAACTTATCATTATTTGGCTGCTTAGGATGATCGTAAATCCCCTGCCCATCGCATTGCCAGATTTCTACTTTGATGCCTGAGACAGGATTTCCCGTTGTATCCACGACTTTGCCTTGTAACACGATAGGTTCACCGACCAAGCCTTCTGATTGCAGAATCAAGTTTTGACGAAGAGGAATGTCCACTACTGGATAAAATGGCCCTTCTGTTTGTGCTGGCGTTGAGGGTGATAAATCAAAACTAACTAGAATGTTATTTTTAATAGAGAGTGAATGAAGTGCCATTCTATAAGGAGTTAGAGGGATTTAAAGCGAATTCATGATCCTTTTTAAAACTCGCTTTAAATCTACTTACAACAAACCAAAAATAAACACACCAATCAAAGAGTGTCTTCTAGTTCTCGGTGCTCTTCTTTGTCATATAGCCCACATTCACCATTTTCATGAACTGGGCATTCAAAGTTACCACGACCTGTCATCAAGCACGAGCCATCAGGCTGCATGTAAACGCATTGTTTGACTGGTTTCACTA
>NZ_JATABF010000045.1:0-87716 GCF_036533715.1 Vibrio sp. M260121
CTTCGCCACTGATTTTACGGTATCAGGAGAATCTAAAGATTGCTGTACAGCTTGTTTCTTGAAACCTTCTGAATGTTTTCGGACAGTTTTTACTTTCATCGCACTCAAATTCCAATATTGAGTGTCTACTTTATTGGGGTCATATCAGATTCGAAGAAATGAAAAGGGTTGACGATAAACGTCAACCCTTTTGCTTTTTGAGGGAGTAAGAAGAAGTGCTTGAGCCAAAGCTCCCTCCTCTACTCTCTCGAAGCGAAGCGTTCCCGATTCCAGAAGCGCAGCGCTCTAATAGGTTACAAACTCAAAATCACGCCAGCGATTGATGCACTCATCAAGTTCGCCATTACGCCAGCAGCAATTGCACGGAAGCCGTACTTCGAGATGAATGAACGCTTCTCTGGTACGAGTGAGCCTAGACCACCAATCAGCATCGCCATGGTTGAGATGTTTGCGAAACCACACAGTGCAAAGGTTACGATAGCTTGTGAGTGTGCGCTTAGCTGCGACTTCACTTCCATCAGTTGGATGAAGGCTACGAACTCGTTTACCACGATCTTGTTACCGATCAGAGAACCGGCCACGATAGCTTCGTTCCAAGGAATACCTAGCAACCATGCGATTGGTGCGAATAGGTAGCCAAGTACTAGCTCGAAGCTCAGTTCCATACCGAATAGACCGCCGAACCAGCCTAGAATACCGTTTAGCATTGCAATAACACTTACGAACGCCAATAGGGTTGCACCTACCGCCACTGCGATGCGTAGACCAGACATTGCGCCGTCTGCCATTGCTTCAACCACATTGGTTGCACGTGGCATTTCTACTTGGTCTAGGTCGATATCTGGTGTTGTGGTGTCTGTCTCTGGCATCATGATTTTTGCCATCAGAAGACCTGCAGGCGCTGACATGAATGCTGCCGCGATTAGGAAGTTAAGATCCACACCCAGTGATGCGTAACCCACTAGCGTGCCACCAGCAACCGATGCCAAACCACCAGTCATTACTGCAAAGAACTGAGAATCGCTCATGTGCTTCAGGTATGGCTTTACTACTAGCGGCGCTTCAATCATACCAACGAAGATGTTCGCTGTTGCAGATAACGATTCTGCACGACCGGTACCAAGCAAACGCTGTAGGCCACCACCGATTAGGTTGATCACTTTTGGCATTAGACCGATGTGGTACAAACCAGAAATCAGTGCCGAGAAGAAGATGATGATACCAAGTACGTTGATCGCGAAGGTAAAGCCGTTGGTCGCAAGACCGCCGAATAGGAACGCGATGCCCTCTTGACCGTAGTTGATTAGGTTAGAAACCGCGCCGGTTACTGCGTTAAGCGCCTCTTTACCCGCTGGTACGTAAAGTACCAATAGCGCGAAGATTACTTGCAGAGCAAAAGCCAAAGACACCGTTCGTAGACGAATGTTCTTACGGTTAGTCGAAAGCAGCCATGCTACGAATAGGATGGCTACGATACCAAGAATTGAGTTCATAAAATGAATCCGACAAAAGGGGGAACAGGAAAGGCGTCGGATTGTATAGAGCGTAAAAAATGCTGCAAGTTGGGGATGTTAACAGGCTGAGAATCTCGCCTGCCCACTATTTAACCAGCAAAATAACTCGTTGAATTAAATAAAGATAAACGTTTGCCTAAAGTTATTATTTCCAAATGGAAAAGATGTTTCTGGATTTGGAAAAATTTTGTGATTCAAATCACCTTATTAATTCCCTACTTAGGAATCGAAATATACGGCGCTAATCGCTGATCCCAGTGGCAAGGCGATCCAATCTTCTGTTTAATAAATTCGATCACTGCTGAGATCTTTTTCGGCATATGCTGACGACTTGGGTACACCGCATAAAACGGCATGGATTGGCTGGCTTTCCAATCAGGTAGAAGCTGAATCAGCTTACCTGAGCGGAATTCATCCCCCAGCAAATAAGTGGCTAAGTAAGCAATCCCCCACCCTGCGATTGCGGCATCACGCACCGCTTCTGCTAAATCGACTGAGTAGTTGCCAGAGACTTTCACGTTGAGTTCTTGCTCGCGATTGGTGAACGCCCAACTGGTGTAGTCACGCTCCCAACTGCGGTAAATAAGGCAGTTATGCTGCGACAAATCATTCGGTTCGTTTGGCGTATCGAACTTGAGTAAGTAATCCGGCGATGCAGCAACCACGAATTGGCAATCTGCTAAGCGCTGAGCAATGTAGCCTTCTGGTAGGTGTTCATTATTGGTGATCCACAAATCCAAACCTTCTTCGAGCATATCGACTTTGTAATCGAACAAATGCACTTCGACTTGCAGTTGCGGGTATTTCTCACGAAGTTCTTGAATGGCAGGAATGATGTGCAGCGTGCCAAAAGACTGCGACAAACCAAGACGAACCAAACCGGCGACTTCATCGCGTTGGCTTTCCATCTCTAACGTGGCGCTGCTAACGGCTTGCACCACTTGTTCACAATGGTGATAGAAGGTTTGCCCCGCTTCGGTTGGCGTGAAGCTGCGCGTGGTGCGTTGCACAAGCTTGATACCAAGTGAAGCTTCCAACTGGCTGAGCTGTTTACTAACGTGAGAAACAGACACGCCTAGGCTCTTTGCCGCAGCGGTAAAGTTCTTGTGTTTGATCAACGCTGAGAAGATCACCATTTGTGCAGCACGTTCAGATAACACACAAACCTCGTTTCAAGTAGAGAAAACAAAGGGCTCCGAAGAGCCCCTTTTTATTCGTTTATACATTCAACCTAGAATGTGATGCGGTCAGCTAAGTGACTTACCGCCAGTGCGAAGTAGTAAGAGCGGTTCCACTTCATCAACACATTGTAGTTGTTGTACACCAAGTAAGTACGGCCGTTCTCATCGTCTGGCATGATCAGCCAAGCTTTGATGTCTTCGTCCAGCTTAGGAAGTGGGCTGCCATCGTATTTGGTGATGCCAAGCTTGCTCCACTCTTGCAAGTACTTACCTTTTTCCGCTTCGCGACCTTGCAGGTTGTGGTCGATGCCGTGTGGTACTTTAACCTGGCGACCCCAAGTGAACTTATCATCCCAGCCAGATTTGCTTAGGTAGTTCGCAGTAGACGCAAACACGTCCGCTTCTGATTGCCAGATGTCTTTCTTGCCGTCGCCGTTACCATCCGCAGCAAAGCGTAGGAATGAGCTTGGCATAAACTGACATTGGCCCATTGCGCCAGCCCAAGAACCTTTGAAGTTCTCTAGCTCGATATGACCTTCATCTAGGATTTGTAGCGCCGCCATGGTTTCTTTACGGAAGAACTCTTCACGACGACCTTCAAACGCCATGGTCGACAAAGCGTCGATCACGCGGAAGTTACCAGTGAACTTACCGAAGTTACTTTCCACGCCCCAAAGTGCAACGATAAAGCGCGGCTGCACGCCAAACTCATCGCCAATGCGCTTAAGTTCAGCGTAGTGCTCTTTATACAGTTGCTTCGCTTGCTTAACCTTCCACTCAGGTACCGCGCGCGGAATGTATTCATCTAACGTCAGTTTCTTCTCAGGTTGGTTACGGTCGGCTTTTACGGCGCGTGGTTTGTATTCCACATCTGCAAAAGCGGCACTGATCACCTGTTCGGAAATGCCTTTATCACGCGCTTCTGCACGCAATTTGTTTAGGTATTCATCAAAGCCATCGCTGCTTGCAAAGGCTGAAGTGCACATACCAACGCTGAGCATTGCTGCCAGTATCTTTTTCATATCGCCCTCCTTGAGCGAAGCAGAATTCCCAGATGAAAAGCGGTGACGTTATTCGCCTTTCTGCTGGGCTTTTTGTTCTTTGTATTTTTCTAGTAGGTTTTCCGGCGGAGGCGGAACCTGTAGAAAGAAACCATCATTGATTAGTGACGTTTTCACTTTCTCGACATCAACTTGTGCCAAAGTACGACCATCAAGTTTGATTGTCATCACCGGCATAGGCTTACCGAACATCTGCATTAACGTGTCAGGAACCTGTGAGAAATCATCCTTTTTCGGAATATAGAGATAAGTGCCTTCTTTTCTGGAACTTTTATAAATAGAACAAAGCATGACGAGCCTTTTGTGCTGATTTACCCGCTTTGAATGCGGATTTTGTTGAAAACGTAAAATTCTCGCAAACTTGATAGCAAATTTGAGATTAATTCACTTATTTGCCCGCTTGAGAACTTGCTGCGCTAAAGGATGAAATATAACATGACAGACCTAGTTTAAGGCAACGCTCTTTCAATAAAGGCAAGAAGTCCACGATGACCCATTCACCTGACCTTAAAGGTAGCAGTTTTACATTGTCAGTTTTACACCTTTCTGACAACGAGATCGCTAAGACTGTCGAATTTTTGCAAGAAAAGGTTTCTCAAGCACCCTCTTTCTTCGCATCCGCACCTCTGGTTATCAATATAGCAAAAGTAGAAGGCGATATTGATTTCACCGCACTTAAACAAGGCATCGCCGATGCAGGGTTTATTCCGGTTGGTGTGACTGGCTGTAAAGATAAGCGCGTTCAAAACCTTGCCTCAGAAGCGGGCTTCGCCATCATGTCTGCGAGCAAATCTCCAACTCAAGCACCAGCGAAAATGGCGCCGACCAAAATCGTTCGTACTCCTGTGCGTTCTGGTCAGCAGATTTACGCCAAAGACGGTGACTTGGTTGTACTGGCACACGTAAGCGCTGGTGCAGAAGTGATTGCTGATGGCTCTATCCACATTCATGGCACCCTACGCGGACGTGCCATTGCTGGGGCGAGCGGCCAACAAGAAGCACGAATTATTTGTCACGATTTACAAGCTGAACTGGTTTCCATTGCAGGAGATTACTGGTTGAGCGATCAAATTGAGAGTGAGTATTGGCAAAAGAAAGTAATGATCAGTAAAGCCGAAGAATCATTACATCTAGAAACACTCACGATTTAGTCTAAAAAGGAAATAAAATGGCACGCATTATTGTAGTAACGTCTGGTAAAGGTGGCGTTGGTAAAACCACTTCAAGCGCAGCCATCGCCTCGGGTCTGGCTCTTAAGGGCAAAAAGACTGCGGTGATCGATTTTGATATCGGCTTGCGTAACCTCGATCTTATCATGGGCTGTGAACGCCGCGTGGTGTATGACTTTGTTAACGTCATCAACGGTGAAGCAACGCTTAACCAAGCGATGATCAAAGACAAGCGCACAGATAACCTATTCATTCTTCCAGCTTCTCAAACACGTGATAAAGATGCACTAACCAAAGATGGCGTGCAACGTGTGTTCACCGAGTTGGATGAAATGGGCTTCGACTTCATCATCTGTGACTCTCCAGCAGGTATCGAGCAAGGTGCTCTGATGGCGCTGTACTATGCAGATGAAGCGATTGTAACGACAAACCCAGAAGTGTCTTCGGTACGAGACTCTGACCGTATCCTAGGTATTTTGGATTCTAAGTCGCTACGAGCTGAGCAAGGTCTTGAGCCAGTTAAGCAGCACCTATTGCTGACGCGTTACAACCCATCTCGCGTAACACAAGGTGAGATGCTAAGCGTTGAAGACGTAGAAGAGATCCTACACATTTCTCTACTGGGCGTGATTCCAGAAAGCCAAGCAGTTCTAAACGCATCAAACAAAGGTGTGCCAGTGATCTTTGACGAGAACACAGACGCTGGCATGGCTTACTCTGATACGGTAGACCGCCTACTGGGCAACCAGGTTGAATTTCGTTTCCTTACTGAGGAGAAGAAAGGACTCTTTAAACGACTATTCGGAGGCTAGACATGTCACTACTAGAATTTTTCCGCCCACAAAAGAAAACTTCTGCGAATCTAGCCAAAGAGCGTTTGCAGATCATCGTTGCTGAGCGTCGTAGCCAGAACGATCCTGCGCCTTCTTACTTGCCTCAATTGAAAGAGGACATCTTGAAGGTGATCAGCAAATACGTTGCGATTGATCCAAACATGGTGGATTTGACGTTTGAACATAAGGACGATGATATTTCGGTTCTTGAGCTAAACGTGAAGTTGCCAGAAGACGAGAAGTAATTACTTTTCGGCTTTAATTGAGAGTCTTCCTTTTCGTCATTCTGGTCAACGAGGTACGAACGCGATTCAGTACCTATGACTAGCATGCTCGGGTTATGGATAAAAGACTTTGAATTCAAAGCGAGCTGTCAGTAGATTCGTAGTCTCACTTAAGCTTTTGGCTTTCACTCAGCTTCGCTGGAATGACTCAAGACCCCTTCGTCATTCTGAACAGCGAGGCACGAGCGTGATTCAGAATCTACGACTAGCGTGCTCGGGTTGTTGAAAATAGGTTTTGGCTTCAAAGCCAATTACAAATGCGTGTTACAAAAAAGGTTGGCGATAGTGCCAACCTTTTTTATTTGGTACTTACTTCAGCACCTTATTCATCTTCTCGCCGAGTAATTCAAGACGCCAGCCTTGCATCACATCCGGTAGACGCGCTGGATCGCGGTCTTTCTTCCATACCCAACTGATGATTTGGTTGATCTGCTTTTTAGACGCCAAGAACTCGGTCGCCAAGCCTGATTTTTGCGATGCTACCTTCACCACATCTTTCATATTCTTGAAGATTTGCTTGTACCCTGGGTAATCCATCAAACGTTCAATTTTCGCTGGGTAATCATCGGCAGGTGTTTGCTTTGCACTTTTCACGATGGCCGCAATTCGTGCGCCGTGGCGGTTAATCGCACGAATGTCGATGCCTTCCGCTTCCATCTTCTTAAAGTTTGTCAGCCCAAGGCGAGCCACCGTCAGCAAGTCGCCTTCTTTGAAGATGAAGTTCAACGCAAGGTCGCGCTTGATCGCTTCGCGGTAGCGCCAAGTCGCCAAAGGCTTAAGAATCGCTAGTTCAGCCGGTCTTAGTTGCCATGCACCTTTGATATCTAGGTAGACGGTTTCTTCATTTAAGTTACGAATACGCTTTGATACAAGCAGGTCACTCTCTTGCTGAACCGCTTCCCACCAGCCTGCTTCGTTCACTTTATCTAATAGCTTCTCGTAAAGAGGCATTAGGTAGTGTACGTCGGCCGCGGCGTAATCAAGCTGCTTTTGAGTAAGTGGGCGCGCCATCCAATCAGTGCGAGATTCGCTCTTGTCTAGCTCCACGCCTAGGTATTCTTCCACCAGCGTAGCAAAGCCCGTCGACAGGCCGTGACCTAGGAAAGCTGCCATCAACTGCGTATCCACCATTGGGAATGGTGTGCAGCCAAAAGCATTTTGGAAGACTTCTAAATCTTCACCACACGCGTGCAGTACTTTTAGTACTGAGGTGTCTTTTAGCAACTCGACGAACGACGTCATGTCAGTCAGTTCAGTCGGGTCGATAAGGGAAAGTTGTTTGCCATCGAAAAGCTGAATCAAACCTAGTTGCGGATAGTAAGTCCTGATTCGCACGAATTCGGTATCCAGCATAACTACGTCGGCTTCTCTTGCTAGAGCGCAGACTTCTTCTAGGTCTTTGTTTTTCGTAATGATCTGATAGTTCACATGCTTCTCGCTATAAAAAAATGCCAGCAAAACGCTGGCATTCTAACACTATTTGGCAATAAATGATTGTTGCACAAAGAAATCCGCTTATGCGCTCTTCTTCGCTAGCTCTGCGTCGTTCTCTTCACGCAGTACGCGACGAAGGATCTTACCTACGTTGGTCTTAGGTAAGTCTTCACGGAACTCAACCAACTTAGGCACTTTGTAGCCCGTTAGGTGTTGGCGACAGTGTGCAATCACTTCGTCTTTGGTTAGGCTTGGATCGCGTTTTACAACGTAGATCTTCACTAACTCACCAGACACTTCGTGAGGCTGACCGATTGCCGCAACTTCTAGCACTTTACCGTGCAGTGCAACTACGTCTTCGATTTCGTTCGGGTAAACGTTGAAGCCAGACACAAGAATCATGTCTTTCTTGCGGTCAACAATGTGTAGGAAACCTTCATCATCAAATTTAACGATGTCACCTGTCGATAGCCAACCGTCTTCGTTGATCACTTCTTTAGTCGCTTCTGGGCGCTGCCAGTAACCTTGCATCACTTGAGGACCGCGCACTTGAAGCTCACCTGTCTCTGTGTTTGCTAGTGGGTTACCTTCTTCATCAACAATACGTACTTCAGTTGATGGTACAGGCAGACCGATAGAACCGTTGTATTCCACTAGGTCGTGCGGGTAAGCTGCCACCAATGGAGAACATTCTGTTAGACCGTAACCTTCTAGTAGGTAACAGCCTGTGGTCTTTTGCCATTTTTCAGCGACGGCACGTTGCACTGCCATACCACCACCTACTGCTAGGCGAAGGTTGCTGAAATCTAGCTCATGGAAATCTTCGTTATTCACTAGCGCGTTAAACAGCGTGTTTACGCCAGTAATCGCAGTGAACTGGTATTTTTGCAGCTCTTTCACAAAGCCCGGAATATCACGCGGGTTAGTGATAAGCAGGTTGTTACCGCCCATTTCGACGAACAGTAGACAGTTCACCGTCAGCGCGAATACGTGGTAAAGCGGCAGTGCCGTAACAACAAGCTCGCGTCCTGGTGCCAAAACTGGACCATAAGCGCCTTTCGCCTGCATTACGTTAGCGATCATGTTGCGATGCGTCAGGATTGCGCCTTTCGCTACGCCCGTTGTACCACCAGTGTACTGCAGGAATGCGATATCATCGCCAGACATAAATGGTTTCACGTACTGAAGACGACGACCTTTGTGCAACGCTTTACGCATTGAGATTGCACCCGGTAGATCGTACTTAGGCACCATGCCCTTCACGTACTTAACCACGAAGTCGACAAGTGTACCTTTTGCACGTGGCAGCATTTGACCAAGACTGGTCAGAACCACGTGTTTCACTGGCGTATTTTCTACGATTTGCTCTAGTGTGTTCGCGAAATTAGAAACGATAACGATCGCCGTTGCGCCAGCATCGTTTAGCTGGTGCTCAAGCTCACGAGGAGTGTAAAGTGGGTTCACGTTCACAGCGATACAGCCTGCACGCAAAATACCAAATAGCGCGACAGGGTATTGAAGCAGGTTTGGCATCATAAGAGCAACGCGGTCGCCCTTCTTCAGCTTAAGTTCGTTTTGTAGGTATGCGGCGAATGCGCGGCTACGCTCTTCCAATTTGCGGAAGGTCATGACCGAGCCCATGTTCATGAATGCCGGTTGGTCTGCGTATTTTTGAACAGACTGCTCGAACATTTCTACCAAAGACTCATATTGCTCTGGATTAATGGTTTCAGGTACGTCACTTGGATAACGTGAAAGCCATGGTTTATCCACGATGTTACTCCTCGTTTATAACTGGCTAAAAAATAGCGTCCTTTTTATTTTGAGCACTATTACAGCACAGCAAACGTGCTTGAGCACGTAACTCTCAAACACTTGTTTAAATTTTGTTAACTACACCAAGAATTCGCTTTGCGACCTCGAGTGTTTGCTCTAAATGGCAATGATGCCCACCCGCGACAGAAACCACATTCGGTGGATTTTCGCCCCAATCGACTTGGTTAGACTGTAAATGCTGAAATCCTTTGTCACCCAATATGATTAGGTGCGGACAGCGTATTTGGCTGGTGATCGAGTTCGCGTGATCCTGTGCCATGCGATAAAGAGAATCGCACTTTAATTTGGCATCGTGTCGCCAAAACCATTGGTTATCACGACATTCAGTTCCGCGCTCTACGATTGGCATCAACTGCTCGGCGGTCAGATGATTCGCTTGCATGCGTAGCTTTAACGCCAGATCGAAAGAAGCGATAGCTCGCTCCGGTTTGTTGCGTTGACGTTGCCGGCTAAGGACACCATCACGCAGTCGTTTTACGCTATTGGAAGGCTGTTCTGCGAGTGGACCCGCACCTTCAATTTGCACTAACGCTTCGACCTGTTCAGGAAAGGCAGCACTATAGCAACTTGCGATTAAAGCGCCTAGTGAATGACCTACTAACACCAGTCTGTTTGGCGATAATTCATCCAATAATTGGTGTAAATCAGCAATGTAGTCGTGGAAGAGGTAGTAATTGTCCGAGGATTTATGACTGGATAAGCCATGACCAAATAGGTCAATTGCCAGTAAATGAAGATCAGGGTTACGCTGATGGATGGCGTTCATCAAGGTTTTGAAGCTGCCCGCGTTATCCATCCACCCATGAAGAAAAACGACTGAACAAGCAGTCGTTTTTTCGTTTCCGATCTCTAAGGCTGCCATGCTCCCATTTGGGAGTGCAAAACGGCGCTCATTCATCACAGATTATTTAACCTTCTTGATCACCTTGCCGTCTTGCGGGAAATCCGAACGCATCATACGGCAGTTAATGGAGTAACAAGGGTAGTAATAGGTTGGCGTATCGTACATACGTACGCGCTCTTCAATCTTCCATAGGCGGTAGCCATCGCCTTTGATCGCCGGGAAGATGTATTGGTGCTCACCAATTTTGCCTTCTTCTTCGCCCACGCCTTTACCAACAACGGTAATAAGTCGGCCTTGGCTAAACGCAACCGGCTCTAGGTAACCATCAAAGTACACTGCGAAGCGACCCGTTGGTTCTTGGTCAATATCCGGCTTACCTGATTTGCTGATTGGCAGGTTTACGATCTCCAGACGCGTTTGGTCTTTCAAGTTATCCACTTTCGCGATAACACCACCAAGGCGGACATCGTTAGCAGCCTGTCCTTGGTCTTCGGCAAAGGTTTTGTAATCCGTCAAAACCTGCTCGGTGCTTGCATTCAACTCTTCAGGAAGAGAACTACAGGCAGAAAGCCCGAATGCCGCGATAATAACCAGAAAAATACGTCCAGAAAGTTTCATAAACCCCCACTATAAATTCGTTGTTTTACACATAGATATCGACACCAAGTAACTGAGCAAGTTCCTCTTTCTTTGCTCGATTCATGACGTCCATATACTGTTCCATTGCTTTGCGAGCATGACCCTCGGGCAAATCATATTGCACTTGAGCGCGATGAATCTGAGACTCATCCACTTGTTTGATGGAATGCGCGACGGCGTTCGCCACCTTAGAAGGTTGACCAACGGACTGCTTATCTTGAGTTTTCTTTACCTGCCCTTTTTTACCGACTTTATTGGTGCGATTTGCACCCGGTATTAACGCAGGAGGTAAACCATTGATAGACGCCATAACGCTCCATAAAAATACAGGGCAAACGCCCCGTATATTCTAGTAGTGATGAATTATTCGCGACCCGGAAGTTTCTTCCACGTCACATTATCACGCAGATAAACCGGGCTCGATTCTTCTACTGGGACTGTGTTGCCTTTCTTAAGTTCCTGCTCAGCAAGAATCACAATGTCTTGTGAATCAGGGTAAAGAACATCGCCACTGGTGACGTTGAATGGCAGTTTGCCAAGATCTTCTTGGTAAGCATCCCAACCAGTACCCGCTTTAGTCCACGTTTTGTCGTCTGCTTGTGCTTCTTCCGATAGACGCGCTGGTGGAATAACACATTCTGCATCCACACCTGCCCATTCACCGTTTTCTTGGCGAGTGTAACGTGCCCAGTAAACTTCACTCATACGCGCATCAATCGCAACCGCGACATCCGTTGCACCGTGCAGGCGGTAGCTTGCTTGTGCCATCGCAGCCAGCGTTGAAACGCCAATCATTGGTAAGTCAGCACCAAACGCCAGACCTTGCGCGATACCAATACCGATACGAACGCCAGTAAAGCTGCCCGGACCACGACCAAACGCCAATGCATCTAGATCTTGTAGAGTCAGACCTGCTTCTTTCAGTACTTCGTCTACCATAGGCAGTACTTTCTTAGTGTGGTCGCGAGGAGCCACTTCACTGCGTGAAATCACTCGGTCATTAACCAGTAGCGCAACTGAACAGTTCTCAGTTGCCGTATCGATAGCAAGAATTTTTGCGCTCATGTAACTCTCTACAATTCTTCTTTAATTTGTTGATGCCACAGCGCATTAGTCTGCGGCAGGTTGTTCTGTTTTTAGGAATGTTTTGATTCGTTCCAAATCCCGTGTTCTTGGGATGGGCGGTAAACTGCCGAGGAAGATGCCACCGTAATCACGCGTTACCAAACGGTTGTCGCAAATGATTAAGGCACCATGATCTTTTTGGTCTCGAATCAAACGTCCTACGCCCTGCTTTAACGTGATAACCGCATCCGGGATTTGCACTTCTGCAAACGGCTCACCGCCACGTAATCGACAATCTTCGATTCGGGCTTTGAGTAGCGGGTCATCAGGAGCAGTAAACGGTAATTTGTCGATGATAACACAGCTCAGCGCATCACCTCTAACATCGATCCCCTCCCAGAATGCCCCAGTCGCCACCAGCAGCGCGTTACCCAGTTCCATAAACTCGGCAAGGGTCTTTTGTTTGCTCATCTCACCTTGCATCAGCACAGGCAGATCCAATACTTCACGGAAGCGTTCACCAAGCTCACGCATCATGCTGTGTGAAGTACATAGAAAGAAACAACGCCCGTCGTTTTCTTCAATCACAGGCGCCAGCATTCGCACCAGTTTGTCGGCTAAGCCTGGGCTGTTTGGCTCTGGTAAATAACGAGGCACACACAAACGTGCTTGCTTCTCATAATCGAACGGAGATGGCAACGAAAACTGCTGCTTCGGCTTCAATCCAAGACGATCGGTAAAGTGTTTAAAGTCACCCGATACCGCTAGGGTTGCAGAAGTGAAAATCCACGCGCCTTGTTTGATTTCGATTTGCTCATGGAATTTATCCGCCACCGATAGCGGCGTAATGTGCAACGCAAAGTGACGGGGAGACGTATCGTACCAGTATGAGTAACCGGTAATATCGACATCACAGACGCGGTCAATTCGCCCTTTGATCAAGTTGGCACGCTCAAAGGCAGTATCCAGCAATTGGCTTCGACCTAGCGCCAGTTTCAACACATCAATCGCCAGATCTAAACTGTCAGTCAAACGAACCAATTCACGTTTGATTGATTCCGATTGCAGCGCTTCACGCCAATTACCACGAAAGCCCGGTTCACCCAGTACGATGCGCATATCCATGGCACTTTGCATCAGCTTATCGCCGACTTTTTGCAGTTGGCGCATGTCTTTTGCTTCTGTACGGTAGGCAATCTCAATGTCTTTGGCGAGCTCTTGGATCTGTCGGCTAGAGATCGATTGTCCGAAGTATTCGCTGGCAATGTCTGGAAGCTGGTGGGCTTCATCGAAAATGAATACGTCGCCTTCTGGGATCAATTCACCGAAACCGGTTTCTTTGATCGCAAGGTCTGCAAGGAACAAGTGGTGGTTAACGACAACAATGTCTGAATCCATTGCGCGTTTGCGTGCTTTTAAGACGAAACAATCGGTGTAGCTCGGACACTCTTTACCCAAACAGTTATCGTTGGTGGAGGTTATGGTTGGGATGATCATGCTGTCTTCTGGCAGATCCTCACAATCACCTAAATCGCCCGTTTTGGTTTCAGACGACCAAGTGCGGAGTTTAACCAATTGAGTCAACAATGTTGGATCGGCTTCATTAGTATGGCTCTCGACCATTTGTCGGCTAAGACGATCCAAACATAGGTAGTTGGAACGCCCTTTTAATAGCGCGACTTGTCCATAAAAGCCCAAAGCACTGACCATCAACGGCAGGTCACGGTGATACAACTGCTCTTGCAGGTTCTTCGACCCCGTACTGATGATGACTTTTTTGCCGCTTAATAACGCAGGCACAAGGTAAGCGAAGGTTTTACCCGTTCCCGTTCCGGCTTCAACCACCAGTTGAGTTTGGTCTTTGATCGCACTGCTGACAGCTTCTGCCATATCGATTTGTGGCTGGCGAGCTTGAAAGCCCGGAATGGCTTTGCCTAACGCGCCCTCAGAGGAGAATGTTTTTGCGATCATGCCTGACATCTGGTTGGAAAAATTGTCGAGAGTATATCAGGAGTTGAGCGTAAACATCAGCCAACAAAAGCACTAGGTTTTAGCATCGCGCGGATAATTTGTTGAAACCGCGCCGAGAATAGATTATTTATGAAGTCAGATTGCAGTACGATTCACGCTTCTGACGTGACCCTTTTATTCGTACGCTAGAAAAATAATGCATGGAAGTATCTGATTTATGGAAAAGAAAACACTGTTAACCCATTGTTCTGACGCACCGGGTTTGATCTCAAAAATCACCAATATCTGTTATAAGCATCAGCTGAATATCGTTCATAATAACGAGTTTGTTGATAACACCAGTGGGCACTTTTTCATGAGAACCGAGTTGGAGGGTTACTTCAACGATCAAACGCTACTCGCCGATTTAGACCAAGCACTGCCACAAGGTGCAAAACGCAAACTTATCAGCTCTCGCCGCAAACGCATCGTTATCCTAGTGACCAAAGAAGCGCACTGTCTGGGTGATATTCTGATGAAGACTTACGATGGCAGCTTAGATGTTGAAATTGCTGCGGTTGTTGGTAACTACGACAAACTGCAAACACTCACGGAGCGTTTTGATATTCCTTACCATCACGTTACTCACGAAGATCTTAGCCGTGAAGAGCACGAGCAGAAAATGCTTGAAGTGATTGATCAATACGATGCCGATTACCTTGTACTAGCGAAGTACATGCGTGTTCTCACTCCGACTTTCGTAGAGAAATACCGTCACAAGATCATCAACATCCACCACAGTTTCTTACCCGCTTTCATCGGTGCAAAGCCATATCAACAGGCTTACGACCGCGGTGTGAAGATCATCGGTGCAACAGCGCACTTCGTAACAAATGACTTGGATGAAGGTCCAATCATCAAGCAGGACGTTATTCCAGTGGACCACACGTTCAGCGCACAAGATATGGCGCAAGCAGGTCGCGATGTAGAGAAGAACGTGTTGAGCAAGGCTCTGAACAAAGTGATCAATGACCACGTTTTTGTGTACGGCAATAAGACAGTTATTCTTTAAGTTCATCGCATTTGAAAAAAGAAAGGGTTGCTCATTTGGCAACCCTTTCTTCTTTATAGTTGCTCAGAGCTCACTTAATCAGCCTGCTCAGACTCCACAATACGCTTGAGTGAATGCGGGTGCAGCTTGATACAAATACCTTGATACTTAAACGCCACCGTTGGGTTGTTCAAGCGCTCGCCTTCCCCTTTCGGGCTCGATAGTTTGATCTTCACACCCAGCTCTTCCAACTCGTCAAAACGCGCGCCAAACGTTGGGTAAGTGTGTTTCAAATCAGCAAGAAACTCGTCTGCGGTTTCGGCATAAGATGGAATCACGAACTCCACATGCTCCCAACTTTCGCTTGGGTAGATTTTGCCTTCCGCAGGGTATGGCAACTCCAGACACTCTATCTTCCAGCCACGGCTTTCTAACGCTTTGTCGAATTCAATAACAATAATCGGGCGACCGTTGATTTTCGCTTGTGAAATCACCTTACCGTATTGATTCCATGCTTCATGTGCGGCTTTCGCTGTTTCAGTATCATTAATACGCAGCGCAATATGGTCAGCTTGAGCAAAGCTCAGATCCAGTTTTAACAGGGATGCAAGCTCTTCAATCTTCGCCATAAATGCATCCAGATCTTGGATCATCAATTCAGGCGCTAGGCGTTTTTCAACTAGTTGAGTCGTCATTGTGGCTCTCTTATGGGGCGATTTATCTCATTACTCTGAGCGCAATAGTAAACGCAAACCAAGCCACATTTCCATTCAATCGAAAAAGTATAAATTTCCCCAATTCCTCTCTGTATGAAAAGCAATAAAGTTGTTATCATTAGCCCCATTTTTGTGAACTCCAACAGAACTCGGCACTTACTTCGCCGAGTTCTTCGTCCTTGAATTGAAGGAAACGCGTGTGAATATCCAAGCACTTATTAATGACAAAGTATCTCAGGCTCTAGAAGCCGCTGGCGCACCTGCAGGCAGTCCTGCGGCAGTACGCCAATCAGCAAAGCCACAATTTGGTGACTACCAAGCAAACGGCGTAATGGGCGTTGCTAAAAAACTGGGTACTAACCCACGAGAATTTGCACAGAAAGTACTGGATGTTCTAGACCTAGACGGTATTGCGAGCAAGACAGAAATCGCAGGTCCTGGTTTCATCAACATTTTCCTAAGCGAAGAGTTCCTAGCAAAACAAGCGGAAGCAGCATTGGCTGATTCACGTCTTGGCGTTGCAGCAGACGAAGCTCAAACTATCGTTGCTGACTACTCTGCACCAAACGTTGCTAAAGAAATGCACGTTGGTCACCTACGTTCAACCATCATCGGTGATGCAGTAGTACGTACTCTTGAGTTCCTAGGTCACAAAGTGATCCGTGCGAACCACATCGGTGACTGGGGTACTCAGTTCGGTATGCTTATCGCAAACCTTGAGCGTGTACAACAAGAGTCTGGCGAAGTTTCTATGGAGCTGGCTGACCTTGAAGGCTTCTACCGTGAGTCTAAGAAACTGTACGACGAAGACGAAGAGTTCGCAGTGAAAGCACGTAACTACGTTGTGAAACTGCAAAGCGGCGACGAGTTCTGCGCAGAAATGTGGAAGAAGCTGGTTGACGTAACCATGATCCAAAACCAACGCAACTACGATCGTCTAAACGTATCTCTATCTCGTGATGACGTAATGGGCGAGAGCATGTACAACGACATGCTACCTAAGATCGTAGCAGACCTTAAAGCACAAGGTCTTGCGGTTGAAGATGACGGTGCGCAAGTTGTGTTCCTTGAAGAATTCAAGAACAAAGACGGCGAAGCGATGGGCGTTATCGTTCAGAAACGCGACGGCGGCTTCCTATACACAACAACGGACATCGCATGTGCGAAATACCGTTACGAAGAACTAGGCGCAGACCGCGTACTTTACTTCATCGACTCTCGTCAGCACCAACACCTAATGCAAGCTTGGACTATCGTTCGTAAAGCGGGTTACGTGCCAGAGTCAGTATCTCTTGAGCACCACGCGTTTGGTATGATGCTAGGTAAAGATGGTAAGCCATTCAAGACTCGTGCAGGCGGTACGGTTCGTCTTGCTGATCTTCTTGATGAAGCAGAAGTTCGCGCAGCACAGCTGATCGAATCTAAGAACCCAGAACTAGCAGAAGACGAGAAGAAAGCGATCGCTAACACGGTTGCAATGGCAGCGGTTAAATACGCAGACCTTTCTAAGCACCGCACCACAGACTACGTGTTCGATTGGGACAACATGCTAGCGTTCGAAGGTAACACTGCACCGTACATGCAATACGCTTACACTCGAGTAGCATCTGTATTCGCTAAAGCTGGCGTTTCTATGGATGATCTACAAGGTGAAATTAAGATCACTGACGAGAAAGAAAAAGCGCTTATCGCAAAACTTATGCAGTTCGAAGAAGCGGTTCAATCTGTTGCTCGCGAAGGTCAACCACACATCATGTGTAGCTACCTATTCGAACTAGCAGGTCAGTTCTCTAGCTTCTACGAAGCGTGCCCTATCCTAGTTGCTGAAGACGAAGCAGTGAAACAAAGCCGCCTGAAACTAGCAGCACTAACAGCGAAGACCATCAAGCAAGGTCTGTCTCTACTAGGTATTGATACTCTAGAGCGTATGTAAACGATTCGAGAATCGAGATGATTTAGAAAGGTTGACGTGAAAGCGTCAGCCTTTTGTTTTATCTGGCGTATACTGATGTCATTCAATTCAAATCGGATAATATAATGAGTTTTGAACTGCACCCTCAATTGGCAAAAGACACTACTGTTATCGGTCACTTCCCACTGTGTGTGGCTCTTCTGCATAAAGACAATGCCGTGCCATGGGTTATCTTAGTCCCTAAACGTGCAAACCTAAAAGAGCTTCACCACTTGCCAATGAAAGAACAGCAACAGTTTTTGCTAGAGTCTCAGGCAGTAAGCCAAGCACTGGAAGCAACATTCCGTCCAGACAAGTTAAACTTAGGCGCACTAGGTAACATGGTGCCGCAGCTGCACATCCACCATATTGCTCGCTTCAAAGATGACGTAGCATGGCCGGGACCGGTTTGGGGTAACACCAAAGGTGAATTCCGTACAGAAGAAGAGCAAAACGAATTACTTGGTCGCATTAAAAACGTGCTGTCACTGAGCTCTATTTTCCAAAAAGCGTAACTGGGAAACTTTGCAAAGTCCGAGCTTATAAGTTGAAAAAAGCCGCATCATTGCTGATGCGGCTTTGTCGTTTTTACGTGATAATTTTTAGATGACTAATTGTGATAGTCGCTACATGGTGACTGTCAGAGACAAACCATCTTGTTTAGTCACTGAGTAGCGAACTCGAGTCACGTCATGAGCTTTATTAGTGTCAACTAAGCGGCTAATTTTACCCTTCTTAATCCACACGCTTAACATCGCGTCGGCACCATCTTCACTCATCCCAAACTGCTTAGCCAGATCTGACTGGGAGACGGTTCCTTTGTCTGCAATGTATTGATAAAGCTCTTTTAAAATCATGCTACTTGCGCCTCTAATGCACCGTTTTGCTTCTTGCCAACTCGTTTGAACACACGGTATGTGCCAAAGAAGATAGCTACGATCACTGCCATCCAAATGCCACTTGTCACTGGGCTATCTGCGAAATGCGTCAATTGGTTGTAGAACGTCGCACATAGATAAGCCAAACCCATTGTCCAAACCGCGATAAAGCGTGCAAACTTATGACCAAACTCACGTACGTAAGCGCCCATCGCCGCCACACAAGGTGTGTACAGTAGGATAAAGATTAGGTAAGCAAATGCGGCATTGCCAGAAGCAAACTGCGATTTAATGTTACCGAAGATAGAAGCATCGACTTCCTGTTCTTCTGCAACCGCATTTGAGTCAGTTAAGTCACCCACTTCAATGCCTAGTGGATCTGAGTAGCTCAAACCGGCTAGGTTTTCAGGGATACTCATTACTGCCTCTTCTAGGCTGCCCATTAGATCAAATTCTGCGTCTTCGCCGTCGCTTGGCGTCGTGTATAGACTGTTCAGCGTACCAACTACCGCCTCTTTTGCGAAGATACCAGTAATGATACCTACCGTCGCTGGCCAGTTGTCTTCTTGAACACCGATTGGTGAGAATACTGGAGTCACAACTTGCGCTGCTTTAGAAAGCACAGAGTTTTCGCTGTCTTCGTTACCAAAACTGCCATCAGTACCCAATGAGTTGAAGAAACTCAGAATAGCAACAACGATAACGATGGTTTTACCTGCACCAAGTACAAAGCGCTTTAGCTTTTGCCAAGTTTTGATCACCACGTTTTGTAGCGTCGGAAGCTCGTAATCTGGCATTTCCATTACTAGGCTATCGCTGCTACCTGGGTAAAGCGTGTGCTTAAGAAAAAGACCTGTGAAGATCGCTGCCACAATACCAAGTAGGTAAAGTGCGAATACAATATTCTGACCAGAACCTGGGAAGAATGCCGCAGCGAATAGTGCGTATACAGGCAGACGAGCACCGCATGACATAAATGGCGCCATAGATGCAGCCAGTTTACGCTCACGTTCTTGGTCTAGAGTACGAGTTGCCATGATTGACGGAACGTTACAGCCAAAACCAAGAACCAACGGTACAAATGCTTTGCCCGGTAGACCGATCTTCTGCATCACTTTATCTAGTACGAATGCTGCGCGAGCCATGTAACCTGAGCTCTCAAGTACCGCTAGGAACAGGTACAAACACGCGATAACCGGAATGAAGGTTGCAACCGTCTGGATACCACCACCAATACCATCAGCAAGAACCGTCACTAACCACACAGGCAAATGACCGTCTAACAAGTGGTGACCACCATCAACCAACAGAGCACCAACACCGATATCGAAGAAGTCGATGAATGCACTACCAATGTTGATAGAGAACATGAACATTAGGTACATCACAACAAAGAAGAATGGGATGCCCACCCACTTGTTCAAAATGAATTGGTCTAGCTTTTCAGTCACGCTGCGGCTTAGCTTACCTTCGCTACGGCGTACTTTCTTACACTCTTCATGAAGATGTGTGTATTTGGTGTCAGCCACATGAAGGTCAACATCAAGATCTAGCTCAGCAATCGTATTTTCAACACTATTGCGGTCTGCATCCGACATGCTGTTAAGAACCAGTGCATCTTTTTCTAGTGCGCGAATCGCCAATGCTCGGTGAGAAACGGTTTGATCATTGAAAAGAGCCGAAACTTTGCCGATCGCCGCTTCCATTTGTTCGCCGTAATTCAAAGCGACTTCTTTTAACGCGACACCTTGAACCACAGACTTGTGCAACTTCTCTTTAAATTCTGCTACTTGTGCTTTGTTTGTCGCTGACAGGCTAACTACCGGGCAACCCAACGTTTTTTCTAGTTCTGCAACGTTGATGATTTGGCGTTCACGCTTAAGTGCGTCCATTTTGTTTAATACAACAATCATAGGACGACCAAGTTCACGCAGTTGTAGCGTCATATATAAGCTGCGTTCAAGACTTGTTGCATCGACTACGTTGATGATCAGATCAGCAGGGTGCGTCAGAACCGCACGAGACGCGATAGACTCATCGATACTATTACTATCATTACCACTATCTAGAGAGTAGATACCCGGAAGGTCTGTCAGCAGAAATTCATCGCCAGCGTGTTTAAACTGGCCAGTTTTCTTTTCAACCGTTACACCAGCCCAGTTACCGACTTGTTGTTTTGCACCAGTAAGGCCATTAAAAAGTGTCGTTTTACCGCTATTAGGGTTACCAACAGTAAGAATTTGGTATTGCATTATGCTCGCTCCACTTCGATGTTCTGCGCAATGGTTTCTCGCAAAGCAACAGAAACACCACGGACTTCAACTTGCAATGGATCACCCATTGGCGCACGTCGAATCACTTTTACTTCTGTGTTTGGTAGTAACCCCATAACCATCAGCTTTTTTCTGACATCCGATGTGAGACCTTCCAATAATCGGATGGTCACCGTTTCTCCGGGTTTAATTTCTGATAGCTTCATAGTGGCCCTTAAGAGTATTGCTAATGATAAATATTATTATTAAGACTATTTAATGCGCCGATTCTACTCTTCTACATCACCTTAATCATTGTGTGAAATCAAAGATTTCACTATTACCACCGACAGTTTAACGTTAACTCCGTCAAGTTATATCACGTCATTTTCGTCAAAATCGAATATTTTCAGCCAAATGCAGATTAACACAAATGTAACACCCAAACTCGCAAACGGAAAAAATTGCATTAAATACAGTTAGTTATAAATAAAAATACAACTTGTCGCTTTTCTCACATAAAGCTGTCGTTATTTTTATAAGAAAAATAAGTAAGGTCTCGTATAGTTAACCCATCGAGAGACAACAGCCTCTCAAAAGAATTCCAGAGGTGGCATGGCAACATGTCACTCCGGCAGCAAGCGAAGGTGTCATTGACACCCGTGGTATAGTCCCCCCGGCTATACCACGATATTTTTTTCTTCTCTTTCTTTATTCGCTTCTCAATTAGCTCCCTATAATTTCTCAACCTTCTTCCCAAACAAAGCCCAATTATCTCTATTATCTGTCACCATCTTTCATAACCGTTTTACTGCACATGTTCTGTATTAGATGGTTTGTGCGCCTTATCCCTTATCCCTTATCCAGATTGGAGAACATGCCCTTCTCTCCAATATCTATATGAAGTTCAGCACGACACCGCTCGTCTCACAGGCATAAAAAAGCCCAGCACTAAGGCTGGGCTAGCTAATGTCAAATTAAGAGCTAAAGGCTCGTCTGGCTATCTTGAGTCATGGCAAACTTAGAAGGAGGTAAGCCAAAGTGCAACTTAAACTTCTGACTAAAGTACGATGGGTCGTTAAAACCACAGTTAAATGCGACCTCACTGATTTTCTCTCCTGCAAGCAGCTGTTCACAGGCTGTTTCTAATCGTACTTCTGTCACGTAGTCTTTTAGTGTTCTTGACGAAGCCGATTTAAAGCGCCGTTGTAGGCTTCGCTCAGACATATAAAGCATCTTCGCTGCAGACGCCGTACCAAACTCCGGGTCGTGATAATGCTCAGCAACCAGTTGGTACACTTTCATCAACCACTCTTGCTCTGGTGAGGCAGTTTGCTGCTGTGGTTCAACTTCCGTAAACTCGGGCAATACTTCTTCAACATGGCTCGGTTCTTGAGCACATGGCCAAGTAATCTCTATTTTATTTTGAGCATCAGAAGCAAACATAGATAAATGCCCTCCACTTGCGGCAACGAGCTGAGGTAAGTTATCCATACTCAAATCTACATTACTGGCATTGGTTGGGCGCATTACTGCCGCTTTACTTGGTAATTGCGTTCCGTAGTCAATAAAACTCAATGAGACGATGTCATTAGCCTCGTCCAATACCAATTTAACCGACTGTCCTCGGAAAGAGCGTTTGATGATATTGGCGAAAATACTGTTGAATATGACATCAAGGTTAAAGCTTTCTAATGAAATACGGCTTGCTTTGTGATTGTCTTGCAGCTCAACACTGATACCGGCTTTAGAAAAGTCCTCACGCCAAACATCAACAACAGACTGCGTTATCTGACTCAGGTTATAGTTTTGACTTCCGTTACTTGTGTCTCCCGGAGAGCTCTTTAGCTCGTTTAACTGCCAGTACGTTTTCGATAGATGATCTTGAGTCACTGAATCTAAATCAACGGGTAACTTATGCGCGATCGAGTCAACGCTCGACTTAATTGACTGTGCAACATGGTCCACCAGCAAGTTTCTCACTTGAATCTGCTTTCTTAGTTGCTGGTTACTGGTCAATAAAACTCGACTTTGATGGCGAAGCTGGTTGGTTTTTAGCGTCACTTGCGCGGCCAAATCACGGTTCGCTTGCAACACATACCGTGAGCGCCAATACATCAAAAGAGCGACAATGGCGATGGTGACCAAAGTAAATCCTGTGATCGCCAGTTTGGACAAATACCAAGGTTTTAATACCGTGAATTTTGATTCCAAACCAATTAGGCCAGACGCGAGCTGCGAGTCATTACTCACCTGCAAGTGATAGTCACCTGAGTTAAGGTGTTCTAGTGTTAATTGACCGCCTTCCAGCGACTGCCACTGGTCGCTCTCGTTCAAGCGATAATAGAGGTTTTGGTTATCTGGTTTCGGCATGACCCCAAAAAGAAAGCTCAACGATGAACCATAAGGCAGCTTCATCTCTTCTAAGTCGGCACTACCCACTTGCACCACTTCATTTTCCAGCATGACTTGGCTAACAATAAGCTTAGATTCTGGCGTGTTAGAAACCAGCAATTTAGACGAGTCAGCTTTAACTAACCCATACTGAGAGCCAAAGATAAGTTGGCGATCACTATCTTCAGCACGACGGATAACGTTACAAATGCCTGGTAAGAATTCATTATTGATAAGGCCCGATGAAGAAGAGTAATGCTTCATGAGCTGTCCAGATAAATGGTAGTAACTTAAGCCAACAGAAGAAGCAAGCCACACCCCTTCCGACTCACTAAGCAAACAAGCTGGGCGAGAGTTTGCGACACTCATCTCCATCACTTGTTTTTCATTGCTGCCCGGAACGGTTCTGAAAACGCCATAGGCGGAAGCAAACCACTGCGAGCCATCATTTGCGGTAATAATATCGAGTGATTCACCGTACTTTTCTGAAAAATGGTTAAAGCGAATTCGCTCTCCGTCATACTCGTAAACGCCGTGGTCAGTCCCTATCAGCAGCAACTCTTCCTTGTCGTACAGACGCGTAATCTTCGCGGGTAAGAACTTACTCACTAACCATTCGCTGCCAAAATTTCTCATAGTCTGGTTAACAGCATCAATATTAAATAGCTGATAACCACTGGATATCCAAAGGCGATTGGGGCCATCAGCGGTAATATGGTCGATTGTCTTGCCTGCGATAACTTGGAGGTAAGGGAATGTCATCTGCTGTAAGTTTTTCAGGCTATATATTTCCAAACCCGTGGACGTGGCAACCCAGAGCCTCTCTCCCTGAAAAGCAAATTCGTTAATTTGTGACGACACATTCAACACATCGGTAACGCTGCCATTATTCGAGCGATACAACTTATGATCGTCCGCAAACCAAAGTGCACCATCGGGTCCGGTAAGCGTCTGCCGAATACGACCAGAGAGCATTTGTTGGTCATAACTGCTGAACGTGATTCGCTCAAACTTTTTACTAAACAGAGAGTAATAGCGAATGCCTTGGTTGGTGGCAATCCACATTCCCCCCATATTATCGTTCAGCAACGAGTAAATTTTGGTACTGGCGAGCTCTAGTTCCAGAAAACTTGCTGGTGTCACTTGGGTTACTTCGCCAGTTAAGAAGGAATACAAATAAAGACCTTGCTCTGTCCCTACCCAGTATTCTTGATTGGTTTCAGCAAAGGTTAAGACATGAGAAGCGCCAATTCGAATAACAGGCTTGCCTGGCTCATAGATATTAAATATCAACGCACCTTTTAAAGTGCCGACTAAGATTTCACGACGAGTATGGGAGTAATACACTTTCTCAATGTAATTTTTGCCCGATGAGACAACATGATTAAACTTGCTGCCCTCTGATAGGTATACGCCTGAAGTCGTCGCCAACGCCCACTTGGTTTCGACAAAGATAGCGTCGTTAATATAGACGTAACTGTTGTTGCTATGCTGATAGAGCTGTAATAGAGAAAAGGAGTTCAGTTCGCTGGTTTCAACATTATAGGTATAGAACTGCGCACCATCACTGACCCAAATATAGTTTCCGGATGAGCCAATCTTCCGGATCTGAGAGCCTGGGTTGAGGCTAAAGACTAAACGGCGCTCTTGGTTCGGATAAGTTTGATACACCTCGTTTTCAATAAATGTCCAAAATGAACCTTTGTGGTAAGCCAACTGCTCTACTTTGTTTCTGAGGAAGCTACCGGATTTTGGCAGTGTGGTTTGGCCGTCATAGAACAGAACACGACCATGAACATCATGGATCCAGAGCCCACCTTGTTCACCGGGGAACAATTTTTTCGCTGCAATGAAAGTGCCCTTAACCTGATTCGGCAAAGGGTAAAAGATCGCATTCGCTTCACTTGAAGCAATTGCTTGAAATGAGAGGATAAAAGCCCCAAAAAATAGGGCTATTTGGCGCAGCAAGATAAAATCCTTACATGTATCAATACGTGCGGTCTCATCATTCACTCATGCTTTCCGTAGCTGAGTGTCTATATGGTTATTTCGAGCCGCTAATTATTGATAATGATATCTCAAATCCTTTGATAGGAAAGGCTCACTGCACCTAAGGTTTGCAATTCTTACTGCTAGATCACGTTAAAAACAGATCTGATGCAAGAAGCACAACACAATTGCTACTTTTCGCTCAAACACTGACTAAAGCTATTCGACATACCTTGAAGAAATTCAAAGTAACTGCCTGACTTTACGTCAATCTCGCTACCTAACGGATCAAGAATACCCGTTTTTACGTCACTACCGCGCATCACACTCTCAATCACTGCGGGTGTAAATTGAGGCTCTGAGAACACACAGGCTACATCACCAGTGCCAAGTGTTTTACGAATATGAATCAACGTTTTCGCACCAGGTTTTCGATCAGGAGAAACGGTAAAGTGACCCATTTGATTTAGGTCGTAGCGCTCTTCAAAATAACCGTAGGCATCGTGGAATACAAAGTAACCTTTGTCTTTCACTGGTGTAAGTTGCTGTTTGATTTCTGCGTCTGTCGCTTTCAACTGAACTTCGAACTTGTTTAAGTTTTCCGCATAAGTTGCAGCGTGTTCAGGGTCAATTTCCGCCAACTTGTGAGCAATAGCATTCGCAACTTGTTGAACAGTTTCAATACCTAACCAAAAGTGAGGATCGTGAGTGCCATGGTTGTGACCGTCATGGTCATGAGCATGTTCGCTACCAAACTCGCGCAATGACAAATCCGGAATTTGGCTAATCGTTAGCGTATTACCTTTGTCGGTCACGACTTTCTCTAGAAACGGCTCAAGATCATGACCGTACCAAATGACAAGATCCGCCGCTGCAACTTTCTTTACATCGGATGGACGCAAAGCATAGTCATGAGGCGAAGCGTTGTTTTGAAGCAGCACGTCTGGTTTTGTTACACCTTCCGTTAGCTCGGTTGCGATCATTTGAATCGGTTTAATACTGGTTAACACAGTGACTGCGTGAGCAGGTAAGGTTAACATTGCTGTAGCAGCAAGAATTATAGCTCTTTTCATAGTTTTACTTGGGGTATGGCGTGGAAAGTGAGATAATGTTACATTATAACATTATTATTTTGCAAATGAGTTTCATTCATGTCTTCACTAGTCCGTCTTGAGCAACTGTGCGTCGAGTTTGACGAACGTAGAGTTCTCGACAATGTCACTATGGAATTAGAAAAGGGCAAGATCACTACCCTAATTGGTCCCAATGGAGCGGGAAAATCGACGTTAGTTAAAGTCATTCTAGGTCTCCAGAAACCGACCAGCGGTAAATTAACCAAACAGCGTAAGCTGAAAATTGGTTATGTCCCTCAGAAACTGAAGCTCAACGACTCTCTTCCGCTGAACGTGATTCGCTTTTTAAACCTCGCAGGCAAGTATAGCAAGCAAGAGTGCCTTGATGCGTTGCGCCTTGTCGGTGCTGAGCACCTGATCGCAAGTAACATGCACCGTCTATCTGGTGGCGAAAATCAACGTGTACTTCTAGCACGAGCGCTCCTTCAACGCCCAGAACTTCTCGTTTTGGATGAACCCGCTCAAGGTGTCGATGTTCAAGGTCAAATCGACTTATATGACCTGATTGAAAGCATCCGCCATCGCTTTGATTGTGGTGTGTTTATGGTTTCACACGACCTGCATTTAGTCATGGCTAAGACCGATGATGTGATTTGTTTGCATCACCACGTGTGCTGTTCAGGTTCGCCGGCCACTATTACTCAGCATCCTTCTTACATTGCTCTGTTTGGCAATGCTACCCGTGAGTCTTTAGCGTTTTACCACCATGACCACGAACACCATCATCACGATTTAGCGGGCTCACCAGTCACTGGCGACGCTACCTCTTGTTCAAACCATGCTCACGGACATCACCATCATGATTGAGTTTTTACTGCCTTCAATATTGGCCGGCATTGGTATCGCGATTATCGCTGGTCCACTTGGCTCATTCGTAGTGTGGCGCAAAATGGCTTACTTTGGTGACACACTCGCGCACGCGTCTTTAATGGGGCTGGCGCTTGGCTTCTTGCTCAACATAAACCTTTACCTTGCATTGTTGGTTTGCTGCTTAGCACTTGCTGTACTACTGGTTACTTTGCAAAAACAACAGCTTGTCGCTACCGACACGCTGCTAGGTATTCTGGCACACAGCGCCTTATCGATTGGCTTGGTGTCGGTCAGTTTCCTAGAGAACGTTCGCGTGGATTTGATGAGCTACCTATTTGGTGATTTGCTTGCGGTTTCACCACAGGATTTAATATTCATCTACGCTGGAGTGATCGGTGTCAGTGCTTGTCTGTATGCATTCTGGCGCCCGCTTTTATCAAGCACTGTAAGTGAAGAGCTTGCGGCCGTAGAGGGTGTGAATACCGATTTAGTGCGTTTAGTGCTAATGCTCATGGTCGGTGTCGTTATCGCTGTAGGGATGAAGTTTGTGGGCGCGCTGATCATGACTTCTCTATTGATTATCCCAGCCGCAACTGCACGTAAAGTGTCGTCTTCACCAGAGCAGATGGCTTTGTTTGCATCGATCATTGGCTCTATCGCGGTGCTGATGGGCCTAAGCCTATCTTGGCACTTCGATACGCCAGCAGGTCCTTCTGTTGTCATTAGTGCAACATTCCTGTTTATGCTTAGCCAATTGATTAGACGTAAACCCTAATGCACTGATAGAAAAAGAAAAGCCTGCGAAATCGCAGGCTTTTTTGATGCTTTTGTAATGGTTTGGTTGATTACCAACCTGTCACTTCACGTAGACCTTTGCCAATCTCTGCTAGAGATTTCACAGTCTTAACGCCAGCCGCTTCTAGTGCTGCGAATTTGTCTTCTGCAGTACCTTTACCACCTGAGATGATTGCACCTGCGTGACCCATACGCTTACCAGGAGGAGCAGTAACACCCGCGATGTAAGAAACCACTGGCTTCGTTACGTTTTCTTTGATGTAAGCTGCTGCTTCTTCTTCCGCAGTACCACCGATCTCACCAATCATTACGATTGCTTCTGTTTCAGGGTCTTCTTGGAAAAGCTTCAGGATGTCGATGAAGTTTGAACCTGGGATTGGGTCACCACCGATACCAACACACGTTGACTGGCCAAAGCCTTCATCAGTAGTTTGCTTAACCGCTTCGTACGTTAGAGTACCTGAACGAGACACGATGCCCACTTTACCTTTCTTGTGGATGTGACCAGGCATGATACCGATCTTACACTCATCAGGCGTGATAACACCTGGACAGTTAGGACCGATCATGCGAACACCAGTTTCTTCTAGCTTCACTTTAACGTCGATCATATCTGTTGTTGGGATGCCTTCAGTGATCGTTACGATAAGCTCGATGCCTGCGTCGATCGCTTCTAGGATTGCATCTTTACAGAATGGTGCTGGAACGTAGATAACTGTTGCTGTTGCGCCAGTCACTTCTACTGCTTCACGTACAGTGTTGAATACAGGAAGACCAAGGTGAGTTTGACCACCTTTACCTGGAGATACACCACCAACCATTTGTGTACCGTAAGCAATTGCCTGCTCTGAGTGGAAAGTACCTTGACCACCAGTGAAGCCCTGACAGATTACTTTAGTGTCTTTGTTAATTAGTACAGACATTATTTAGCCTCCGCAGCAGCAACAACTTTCTGAGCAGCATCTGTTAGCGACTCAGCAGCAATGATATCAACATCAGAATTAGCAAGAACTTCGCGACCTAAATCAGCGTTAGTACCTTCTAGACGAACAACAACAGGTACCGTTACACCAACTTCTTTCACCGCACCGATGATGCCTTCAGCGATCATGTCACAACGAACGATACCGCCGAAGATGTTTACTAGAACAGCTTTTACGTTGTCATCAGATAAGATGATCTTGAATGCTTCTGCTACACGCTCTTTTGTTGCGCCGCCACCTACGTCTAGGAAGTTAGCTGGCTTGCCACCGTGTAGATTTACAATGTCCATTGTACCCATCGCTAGGCCCGCACCGTTAACCATACAGCCAACGTTGCCGTCTAGTGCTACGTAGTTCAGTTCCCACTGAGCTGCGTGTGCTTCACGCTCGTCTTCTTGTGAAGGATCGTGCATTTCACGAAGCTTAGGCTGACGGTATAGCGCGTTTGAGTCGATGTTGATCTTACCGTCAAGACATAGCAGGTTGCCTTCACCAGTAATAACCAACGGGTTGATCTCTAGTAGCGCTAGGTCGTACTGAGAGAACATAGTGCCAAGACCCATAAAGATCTTAACGAATTGTTTGATTTGGTCACCTTCAAGACCAAGTTTGAATGCTAGCTCGCGACCTTGGTAAGCCTGAGGGCCTACTAGTGGATCGATTGCTGCTTTGTGGATTAACTCCGGCGTTTCTTCCGCAACTTTTTCGATTTCCACACCACCTTCAGTAGAAGCCATGAAAACGATCTTACGAGTCGCGCGGTCTACAACCGCACCAAGGTAAAGTTCGTTAGCGATGTTAGACGCTTCTTCTACAAGGATTTTAGTAACAGGCTGACCATTTGCGTCTGTTTGGTAAGTAACCAAGTTCTTACCTAGCCATTTTTGTGCGAATTCTTTTACGCCGTCTTTTGTATCGTGTAGCTCAACACCGCCCGCTTTACCGCGGCCACCAGCGTGAACCTGACATTTTACAACTTTCTTTTCAGTAGTGATGCGACCTGCTGCTTCGAAAGCTTCTTGTGGCGTATCACATGCGTAGCCTTCCGGTACAGGCAAACCGAATTCTGCAAACAGCTGTTTGGCTTGGTATTCGTGCAAATTCATTTTGATATTCCGTTTGTTTATCCCTTAAGGGATTTATTATTTCCATAACGCCGCATCGATGCGGTACGTCTGTAGGGTCTTCTCAAATCAACTGCTTATAAGTTTATATCGGGGGCAGTTCAAATGAAGGCCAGACGCTGAGCCAGTCTAGCCTCGGATGCTGTAGACGTCGAGCTATCAGAGACAACTCGACGTTTTAGCGATATTAAACGTCTAATAGCAGACGCGCTGGATCTTCTAGTAGCTCTTTAATGGTTACTAAGAAACCCACTGACTCACGGCCATCGATCAAACGGTGGTCGTAAGATAGTGCTAGGTACATCATTGGCAAGATTTCTACTTTGCCGTCAACCGCCATTGGACGCTCTTGGATTTTGTGCATGCCCAAGATTGCCGATTGTGGTGGGTTGATGATTGGCGTAGACATCAATGAACCAAATACACCACCATTAGTGATTGTGAAGTTACCGCCCATCAACTCATCAACCGTTAGCTTGCCGTCACGGCCTTTGATTGCTAGCTCTTTGATGCCTTTTTCGATGTCAGCAAAACCTAGTGTGTCGCAGTCTTTTAGAACTGGCGTCACTAGACCACGTGGCGTAGAAACCGCCATGCTGATGTCGAAGTAGTTGTGGTAAACGATGTCATCACCATCGATAGATGCATTCACTTCTGGGTAACGTTTTAGTGCTTCAGTTACTGCTTTCACGTAGAAAGACATGAAGCCAAGACGAGTACCGTGACGCTCTTCGAACTGGTCTTTGTATTGCTTACGAAGGTCCATGATTGGCTTCATGTTCACTTCGTTAAACGTGGTTAGCATTGCCGTGTTGTTCTTCGCTTCTAGAAGACGGTTTGCTACTGTCTTACGCAGACGCGTCATTGGTACACGCTTTTGGCTACGAGCCGCTGCAGGCGCTTCAACGACTGCTGGAGCTTCTGCTTTCGGTGCCGCTTTTGCGTTTGCAAGATGTGCTTCAATGTCTTCGCGAGTAATACGACCGCCAACACCAGAGCCTTTCACTTGGCTAGCTTCAAGACCGTGTTCAGCAAGAAGACGACGAACAGCTGGGCTTAGCGCATCGTTGCTTTCTTCTGTTAGCGTTGCTTTATGACGCTTATCAGGAGACGCTTCTTTGTCTTCTGTTGAATCTGTTGTTGGTTCGCCTGCTACTGCGCCTGGCTTAAGCTTCGCGATCAACTGCTTAGAAAGTACTGTTGCACCTTCTTCTTCAATAATGGCTTCTAAAACGCCCGCTTCCGGAGCCGGTACTTCAAGCACAACTTTATCGGTTTCGATATCAACCAGAACTTCATCACGCTCGACTACGTCGCCTGGTTGTTTGTGCCATGTCGCTACGGTTGCGTCAGCAACTGATTCAGGTAAATCTGGAACCAGAATTTCAATTGTCATATCTGTTTCTTCCTTTAACTTCTAGTTCTTAATTCGAAGTTTTTGAGTTCACGTTCAGAGCGTCTTCAACCAACGCTTTTTGTTGTTTCAAGTGCACCGACATGTAGCCTACTGCTGGCGAAGCAGAAGCTGGGCGACCTGCGTATTTAAGATCTGCGCCTGCTGGAATAGCAGCACGGAAGTTGTGTTGGCTACAGTACCAAGCACCCTGGTTTTGAGGCTCTTCCTGACACCACACGAAATCTTCAACATTCGTGTATTGCGCGATAGCGGCTTGAACTTCATCCATTGGGAATGGGTAAAGCTGCTCGATACGCACAATAGCAACATCATCTTGTTCGTTATTGCGACGCTGTTCTAGAAGGTCGAAATAAACCTTACCTGAACAGAACACAACACGTTTCACTTTGCTTGGATCCAAATTATCGATCTCTGGAATCGCTGGTTGGAATGTGCCTTCAGAAAGCTCTTCCAATGACGATGTACAAAGTGGATGACGCAGTAGCGACTTAGGTGACATAACAATCAGTGGACGACGCATAGGACGCACCACCTGACGACGGATCATGTGGTAAACCTGTGCTGGTGTAGATGGCACTACAACCTGCATGTTTTGTTCAGCACATAATTGTAGGTAACGCTCTAAACGCGCAGATGAGTGCTCAGGGCCCTGACCTTCGTAACCGTGTGGCAACAACATAGTTAGACCACATAGACGAGCCCACTTTTGCTCACCTGACGAGATAAACTGGTCAATCACCACTTGTGCACCGTTCGCGAAGTCACCGAACTGTGCTTCCCAAATGGTCAAACCGCTTGGCTCTGCTGTCGCGTAACCATATTCAAACGCCAATACCGCTTCTTCTGACAACACTGAGTCAAAGACTTGGAATGGACCTTGTTTGTCATGAATATTCGCCAACGGAATGTAGGTGCTTGCGTCGTTCTGGTTATGCAGAACTGAGTGACGGTGGAAGAAAGTACCACGTCCAGAGTCCTGACCAGAGATACGAATACGCTTGCCATCGTCAACTAAGGTAGCGTACGCAAGTGTCTCTGCCATACCCCAATCTAATGGCTTCTCACCACTGATCATTGCAGCACGATCGTTGTAAAGCTTGTTTACACGGCTTTGTAGCTTATGGCTATCCGGGTATTGAATTAGGCGTTGACCAAGCTCTTTCAAGCGGGTTGAATCAAATTTGTTGTCCCATTCAACATCCCAGTCGTGACCTAGATACGGAGACCAGTCAACAGAGTGAAGAGCCATTGGACGCCACTCTTTCACCACAACTTCACCTTTATCAAGCGCGTCGCGGTACTCATTCACAAGCTGAGTTGCAACTTCAATGTCTGATTCATTTTTATCGATCAATACATCAGCGTATAGCTTACGTGGTGTTGGGTGCTTTTTGATTTTCTGGTACATCAACGGTTGAGTCGCATTCGGCTCATCCGCTTCGTTGTGACCATGACGACGGTAACAAACCAAATCAATCACAACATCACGCTTAAACTCGTTGCGGTAATCCAGAGCAATACGAGTGACAAAAGCAACTGCTTCTGGGTCGTCAGCGTTAACGTGGAAAATCGGAGCCTGTACCATCTTCGCAATATCAGTACAGTACATCGTCGAGCGAGTATCACGAGGGTTCGAAGTCGTGAAACCAACTTGGTTGTTCACAACAATACGAACTGTACCGCCAACGCAGAAACCACGTGCAAGAGACATGTTGAACGTCTCTGCTACCACACCCTGACCTGCGATTGCAGAGTCACCGTGGATAGTGATAGGTAGTACGCGGCTTCCATCAAAGTCACCTAAGCGATCTTGACGAGCACGAACTGAACCAATAACTACTGGGTTTACAATCTCAAGGTGAGATGGGTTAAATGCTAGCGCTAAGTGGACATCGCCACCTGGCGTTGCAAAGTCTGCAGAGAAACCTTGGTGGTACTTAACGTCACCCGTACCCCATGTTTCGTCATGTTTACCTGCAAACTCGTCAAACAAATCTTGTGGCTTCTTACCTAGAACGTTGACTAGCATGTTCAAACGTCCACGGTGGGCCATACCGATAACCACTTCACGCATGCCGCTCTTACCAGCATGACGAATCAGCTCTTTTGTCATCGGAATTAGTGCATCACCACCTTCTAGAGAGAAACGTTTAGCGCCTGGGAACTTAGCACCCAAGTAACGCTCAAGACCTTCAGCAGCAGTTAGCTCCTCAAGGAATGTACGTTTTTCAGTTTTATCGAAAGATGGCTGACCAACCACAGACTCTAAACGTTGCTGAATCCAACGCTTCTGTTCTGTGTCTGTCATGTGCATGTATTCAGCACCAATAGAACCACAGTACGTTTTCTTCAGAGCTGAGTAGATGTCTTTCAACTGCATGGTTTCTTGCCCAATAGCAAAAGAACCTACGTTGAAAGTTTCTTCGAAGTCATCTTCGGTGAGATTGTGGAATGCAGGGTCTAGCTCCGCCACAGGTGGACGTTGCCATAGACCTAGAGGATCAAGCTCAGCAGCTTCATGACCGCGGAAGCGGTATGCGTTGATAAGCTGTAGAACTTTTACTTGCTTAGCGTCGACATCTGGATCACTAACTTGGACACTGTAATGCTTTGTTTCTTGAGCGAGTCGTCGGAAGTAGTCACGGACACGCGAATGCGGCTGTTCTGCCACTTCTTCTGAGTTTTTAGGTAACTCATCAAATACGCGTTTCCACTCCTCACTTACCAGATCGGGATCACTTAGATACAGTTCGTAGAGGTCCTCTACATACGTTGCATTGGCGCCAGCCAAGTGTGAAGACTCGAGCCATGCCTTCATCACGCCGTTGTGCATATTTTCCCTTAACCAGTAGTTTTCACGTTTGCTTCGGTCTGCGCCGAGCTATTAAGAGCCGACCCATTTGGGTCGGCAATTTTTGTTGTTAATTAAATCGAACGATTGACCAGCATCGACTTGATGTGACCGATGGCTTTCGTAGGATTTAGCCCCTTAGGACAAACACTTACACAATTCATGATGCCATGGCAACGAAAAACGCTAAATGCATCATCAAGATCGGACAAACGTTCATCAGTTGCTGTATCTCGGCTATCAATTAGCCAACGGTAAGCCGCTAAGAGACCAGCAGGGCCAATAAATTTATCTGGGTTCCACCAGAATGATGGACAAGAAGTTGTACAACATGCACACATAATACATTCATACAATCCATCTAAATGCGCACGTTCATCTGGCGATTGTAAGTTCTCTCGCGATGGTGGTAGAGCACCGTCATCAATCAAGAAAGGCTTAACTTTCGCATAGTTATCGTAGAACTGTGTCATGTCAACGATAAGATCACGTACTACTGGTAGGCCAGGTAACGGTCGGATGACAATCTTGTCACCTTGAAGCGCAGATAGCGGAGTAATACACGCTAGACCGTTTTTACCATTCATATTCAGACCATCAGATCCACATACCCCTTCACGACATGAACGACGGAATGCAATGCTCGGATCTTGCTCTTTCAGCAGAATCAGCGCATCCAGAACCATCATGTCTGAGCCTTCTTCCACCTCAAGGGTGTAATCCTTCATGTAAGGTTTTGTGTCTACATCCGGGTTGTAACGGTATAAAGAGAAGTTCAATTTCATAGTCATTTCCTCCTCTTAGTATGTACGTACTTTCGGTGGGAAAGCGTCACGATGAACTGGCGTCATGTTTACATCACGCTTCGTCATCGCTTCTGTTTCCGGGTTGTAGATAGAGTGGCATAGCCAGTTTTCATCATCACGCTCTGGGAAGTCGAAACGAGCATGTGCACCACGGCTTTCTGTACGGTAGTTCGCCGCTACAGCTGTAGAGAATGCAGTTTCCATCAAGTTGTCTAGCTCTAGACACTCGATACGTTGCGTGTTGAATTCAGAAGACTTATCAGCAAGGTGTGCGTTTTGCAGACGCTCGCGGATCACTTTCAGCTCTTCTAGACCTGTTGCCATTGCATCACCTTCACGGAATACCGAGAAGCTGTTTTGCATGCAAGATTGCAGATCTTTACGGATTTGAACTGGATCTTCACCGCCAGTGCTGTTTTCCCAACGCATAGTACGCGCTAGAGACGCTTCAATGTCAGATTCAGTTGCTGGGCGAGCTTCAGCTTGTGCAGCCAATGTTTCACCAAGGTGTAGGCCTGTCGCACGACCAAATACCACAAGGTCGAGCAGTGAGTTACCACCCAGACGGTTTGCACCGTGTACTGATACCGAAGCGATTTCACCACATGCGTATAGACCTTGAACTTCAACGTCATTGCCGTCAGCAGTCTGCTTGATTGCTTGACCTGAAACTTG
This sequence comes from Vibrio sp. M260121, assembly GCF_036533715.1. Classification (NCBI taxonomy): domain Bacteria; kingdom Pseudomonadati; phylum Pseudomonadota; class Gammaproteobacteria; order Vibrionales; family Vibrionaceae; genus Vibrio; species Vibrio sp. M260121. The sequence continues at coordinate 35,636 of NZ_JATABF010000045.1, forward strand.
TGTTGGAACACCGCCCATCATGTAGTGACAGGTTGGGATTACTGGAATTGGCTCTTTCACTGGATCCACATGCGCAAATGTACGTGAAAGCTCACAGATACCTGGTAGGCGAGATTCAAGAACGTCTTTACCTAGGTGATCCAGTTTCAGCTTGATGTGCGGACCCCAAGGGCCGTCACAACCACGACCTTCACGGATTTCAATCATCATTGAACGCGCTACTACGTCACGGCCAGCAAGGTCTTTCGCGTTTGGTGCGTAACGTTCCATGAAGCGCTCGCCGTCTTTATTTAGAAGGTAACCACCTTCACCACGACAACCTTCAGTAACAAGAACACCTGCGCCAGCGATACCCGTTGGGTGGAACTGCCACATTTCCATGTCTTGCATTGGAACGCCAGCACGAAGCGCCATACCAACACCGTCACCAGTATTGATGTGAGCGTTCGTTGTAGAAGCGTAAATACGACCCGCGCCACCTGTTGCTAGGATAGTTGCTTTCGATTTGAAGTAACAAATCTCGCCCGTTTCCATACAGATAGCAGTACAACCCATGATCGCGCCATCTTGGTTTTTCACCAAGTCTAGTGCGTACCACTCAGAGAAGATGGTTGTTTTGTGTTTAACGTTTTGTTGGTAAAGCGTATGAAGAAGAGCGTGACCAGTACGGTCTGCCGCAGCAGCAGTACGAGCCGCTTGCTCACCACCAAATTCTTTCGATTGGCCACCAAACGGACGTTGGTAGATAGAACCGTTATCGAAACGAGAGAATGGTAGACCCATTTTTTCTAGCTCGATAACCGACTCAGGGCCATTCTTACACATGTACTCGATAGCATTCTGGTCACCAATGTAATCAGAACCTTTTACTGTGTCGTACATGTGCCACTGCCAATCGTCCTTGTGCGAGTTACCAAGCGCAACCGTGATACCGCCTTGCGCAGATACAGTATGAGAACGAGTTGGGAAAACTTTTGACAACAAAGCACAAGATAGGCCTTGCTCCGAAATTTGCAGTGCAGCGCGCATACCTGCACCACCAGCGCCGATTACTACGGCATCAAACTCACGAACTGGAATAGACACTTACGCACCCCACAGAATAAATAGACCAGAGAAGACATAGCCGAATAGCACGGCAATAACACCAAGTTGCAGTGCGCCACGAAGTTTCGCGCACTTAATGTAATCAGTTAATACTTGCCACAAACCGATCCACGCGTGAATCAGAATCGAAACAAGTGCCAACATGGTGAAGACTTTAGTGAATGTACCACCAAAGAATTGGGTCCAAGATGCGTAAGAGATATCTGAGAAAGCGCAGAAGCTCACCAGATAAATCGTGTATAGAGTCATAATGATCGCTGACGCACGAATCAGTAAGAAATCGTGGACACCGTTACGACCAAATGAAGAAACGTGTTTTACCATACCAAGATCCCCGCCAATAGTGATAACACTGCAGTAGCACCAAACGCGACTTTAGCGCTCATTGCGCCTGACTCGAGTTCTTCAAAGTGGCCTAGGTCCATCAACAAGTGACGAACACCACCAGCAATGTGGTAGGCAAGTGCAGTTAGAATTCCCCACAGAATGAATTTCACGAAGAAGCTATCGACGATGTCAGCGGCTTCCATAAAACCCATCGGGGATGACAGAGAAATGGACAGTAACCAAAGTAATATACCCACCGCAACAAACGTAATCACACCCGACACACGGTGTAGGATGGACGCGATTGCTGTGATGGGAAAGCGGATGGTCTGTAAATCTAAATTAACAGGTCTTGACTTTCTTTCTTTCACGGGCTTGCTCACTCAGCTCCATTGAGCATTTATTGTTATAACCAATTTCAGCTTCCAAACGTACAAAAGTTAACATTTGATTAACAAATACTCGCAATAAGCTCGGAGATAATTGTAAACACTTTGTTAACAAACGGAGTCCGTAAACAAACCTCACTTTTGTTTCCAGCCCCGAATTTATAAGGATTTAACTAAAATTTTCTGTGCCAATATACGGCCAGCAACATTCTAATACAATTGATGTAACAAATTATGCTACATAGAACAGATTTTTAACGATTTTCATGAGAAAAATCATAACAAGTGCACACAAAACTGGAGAAAAATTGACTTTAAGCTTTAACAACAGTACAAAAATGGCACATAAACATCCTGGACGGATTAAATAATAAACAAAGGAGATTGTTATGGCGGATAAGAAAGCTACCCTTCATGTTGAAGGTCATGCGCCGATCGAACTGCCAATTATGGACGGTACGCTAGGTACACCTGTGATTGATGTTCGTAAACTGGGAGCCAATGGTTACTTTACTTTTGACCCAGGTTTTCTTGCCACTGCATCTTGTGAATCATCAATTACGTACATCGATGGCGGCAAAGGTATTCTTTTGCACCGCGGTTACCCGATTGATCAATTAGCCAATAACGCAGATTACTTGGAAGTATGTTACATCCTGCTTTATGGCGAAGCCCCTACCCGTGAGCAATACGAGCAATTTAAAACAACTGTTACTCGCCATACTATGGTGCACGAGCAGATCGCAAGCTTCTTCCATGGCTTCCGTCGCGACGCTCACCCAATGGCAGTAATGTGTGGCGTAGTTGGTGCACTTGCGGCCTTCTACCACGATTCACTAGATATCAACAACGACGAGCACCGTGAAATTGCGGCTTATCGTCTACTGTCTAAAATGCCAACGCTGGCAGCGATGTGTTACAAGTACTCAATCGGCCAGCCGTTTATTTACCCTCGTAACGACCTAAACTACGCGGAAAACTTCTTGCACATGATGTATGCAAACCCATGTGAAGAATACGAAGTAAACCCTGTTGTTGCGCGTGCGATGGATAAAATCTTCACACTTCACGCAGACCACGAACAAAACGCTTCAACGTCGACAGTTCGTCTATCTGGTTCTTCTGGCGCGAACCCATTCGCGTGTATTGCCGCAGGTATTGCTTCTCTATGGGGTCCTGCACACGGTGGTGCAAACGAAGCGTGTCTGAAGATGCTTGAAGAGATCGGCAGCGTAGACAACATTCCTGAGTATGTTGAGCGTGCAAAAGACAAAGATGACCCATTCCGTCTGATGGGCTTCGGTCACCGCGTTTACAAGAACTACGATCCACGTGCGACAGTAATGCGTGAAACATGTCACGAAGTTCTTAAAGAGCTGAACATCCAAGATCCACTACTAGACGTAGCAATGGAACTTGAGCGCATTGCTCTTTCTGACGAATACTTCGTGTCTAAGAAGCTTTACCCGAACGTAGACTTCTACTCAGGCATCATCCTAAAAGCGATCGGTATTCCTGTATCGATGTTTACGGTAATCTTCGCGATTTCTCGTACTATCGGTTGGATCGCTCACTGGAACGAAATGCACAGCGATCCACTAAACCGAATCGGTCGTCCTCGTCAGCTATACACTGGTGAAACTCAACGTGAGTTTTCTCCATTGCACGAGCGTGAGTAACGGTTAGAATCGAGAATCGAGAATCGAGAATCGAGAATCGAGAATCGAGAATCGAGAATCGAGAATCGAGAATCGAGAATCGAGAATCGAGAATCGAGAATCGAATAAATATGAGGGTTGACGTGAAAGCGTCAACCCTTTCTTTATTTAAGGAACTCAGGAACGAGCTGAAGCCCTATGGATGCGGGATAGCGCTCGTGCGGGGTCCGAGTACTTCGTCATCCTCAAGAGCGAGGGACGAGCGAGTTGGGGATCTGTTCTTCCCTTCAGATCCCGAAGTACAACAACCTCTCGTAGCAAAGGACAAAACCCTTCCCTTCTATACTGGGTTGTCAATATCAATAAACGTAACGTCTAAACCATGCTCTTGCGCTAACCATTCCCCTAGCGCTTTAATGCCGTAGCGTTCGGTTGCATGGTGACCAGCTGAGAAATAATGAATGTCTAATTCACGAGCCGTGTAAGTGGTTCGTTCTGAGATCTCGCCCGAAATAAATGCATCTAATCCATGCTGAGCAGCAAGCTCAATAAAATCCTGACCACCGCCGGTACACCAGCCAACAGTCTCAATCATTTTGTCTGAATTTTCAGGCGCAATATGCAAAGGTTCACGGTTTAGGACTTGATTGATTTTGTGTGCGAAGTCAGCGCCTGTCATTGCCTGTTTCAAGCGCCCAAACATCGCTACCGATTGTGGGTGCCCTTCCAAGCCGCCTTCCACTTCAATATCTAGCAAGCGAGCAAGTTCTGCGTTATTACCTAGCTCAGGATGAATGTCTAACGGTAAGTGGTAACCATATAGATTGATATCATTTTTAATCAAGCTACGGATGCGCTTTCCTTTCATACCACGAATTGGCTCAGGCTCTCCTTTCCAAAAGTAACCGTGGTGAACAAGCAGTGCATCTGCCTTTAACTCGATGGCTTTGTCGATCAATGCCTGTGAGGCTGTAACTCCAGTCACAATGCGTTTGATTTCTGATTTGCCTTCTACTTGTATACCATTTGGCGCGTAATCTTTGATAAGTTGCGGAGACAGTTTCTCGTTAAGGATCTTTTCCAGCTGTAAGTTATTCATTTTTAATTCCAATACTTGTGGCTTGAGCAAAGTGTATATCGAACCGCAATCTAGATGCCAGTTGCGACATCCCCAACTCAAATAAATTTCGATACAATAGGAGGGCTATGCCCGTGACAACAAGGAAAATGGATGAATTCTCTACAACGTTTCTATCAATGGATTGCTTGCACCCCACCACTTTTTAAACTTCAAACGCCATTTGCCACTGTTGAAGATCTTCTGGCATCACCTCTATCTCACAACGAAGACTACGATGGCAATCCACGACTTGGCTTCCTTTACCAACACTTTTGCACCAAGCTGCTGACTTGCTCGCCTCGATATGAATTGGTTGCTGAAGAGATTCAACTCAATGACACGACTGGCCGCACGATTGGCGCCGTTGATTTGATCCTCAAGAATCAGGAAACCAAACAACACGAGCATTGGGAAGTAGCCATCAAGTTCTACTTACTGCATGAGGGCATTTGGTATGGACCGAATGCTCACGACCAACTGCACAAGAAGCTCGACCGTATGCTCACCCACCAGCTAAAAATGAGTCAAAGAGAAGAGTTCCACCAACAGTTACCGTTAGACAATATACCGAGTGAGCACCTTCTAATGCAGGGACGCCTTTACGTTAACCCTTTTTCAGCAGAACCTATCCCGACAAGCTGTTTAGGTTACGAACTAGACCCAAGCCAAATATCCGGTTACTGGTGCTATCAAAGCCAATGGGAGCAAATTGAAGAACCACTTTACGCCCTCTCTAAACCACTTTGGGCAATAGGCAATGAGCAGTTCTTAGAGCCTATCGATAAACCATCCGATAGGTTTGTTCACGCTCAAACAAAGAGCGGTCAATTTTGGTTTGTTGTACCGGATACTTGGCCGAACTAAAACGGGAAACGGGAAACGGGAAACGGGAAACGGGAAACGGGAAACGGGAAACGTCACTATACTCTCAATGAGCACCTCTCGATTCCTAGAGCGAAGCGCTCCCGACTCTCCAAGCGCAGTGTTCCCTCTTTACAAACAAAAAGGGCCGACGCAATGTCGACCCTTTCAAAATCTTAATCTTTAGAATTACAAACCAGCGGCTGCAAACACTTGATTAACGATTTCTTGTGCTTCAGCTTCGATTTGTTTTAGGTGCTCTTCACCTTTGAAGCTTTCACAGTAGATTTTGTAGATGTCTTCGGTGCCTGATGGACGAGCTGCAAACCAACCATTCGCTGTCGTTACTTTAAGGCCACCAATTGCAGCGCCATTACCTGGTGCGTGCGTTAGGCGAGCAGTAATTGCATCACCAGCTAGAGTTTCAGCCGCTACCATTTCTGGTGACAACTTCTTCAGTACGTCTTTTTGTGGGCCATTAGCTACAGCTTGAATGCGGTTGTACTTAGATTCACCGTGCTTCGCTGCTAGCTCTTCATAGTAATCTTGAGGGTTCTTACCCGTTACCGCAGTGATCTCTGCTGCTAGAAGACATAGCAAGATGCCGTCTTTGTCTGTTGACCAAGGCGTACCATCTTTACGAAGGAAAGACGCACCTGCACTTTCTTCGCCGCCGAAGCCAAACTTACCAGTGTACAGACCATCAACAAACCATTTAAAGCCGACTGGTACTTCACATAGCTCACGACCTAGATCCGCTACAACACGGTCAATCAAAGCACTTGAAACTAGCGTTTTACCAACAGCTACGTCTTTACCCCATGCGTCACGGTGACGGTATAGGTAGTCGATACAAACTGCTAAGAAGTGGTTCGGGTTCATCAGACCTTTCGGCGTAACGATACCGTGACGATCGTAGTCAGGGTCGTTACCAAAAGCTAAGTCGTATTCATCTTTCAACGCCAATAGACCCGCCATTGCGTAAGGAGAAGAACAGTCCATACGTACAACGCCGTCTTTATCTAGAGACATGAATTGGAAAGAAGGATCAATCGCTTCACTTACTAGCGTTAGGTCTAGGTCGTATGCCTGACCAATTTGACGCCAGTAATCAATGCCACTGCCACCCAATGGATCTACACCAATCTTCAGGTTTGCTTTTTGGATTGCTTCCATATCGATAACATTCACTAGGTCATCGATGTATGGCTTCACCAAATCCATCTCTACAAACAGATCCGATGCTTTCGCTTCTGCCAGTGGTAGGCGTTTAACACCTTGCAAACCTTCAGCAATCAGCGCGTTTGCACGATCTTCGATTGCTTGAGTCAGTTCAGCCTCTGCTGGACCACCGTGAGTCGGGTTGTATTTGATGCCGCCGTCTTGCGGTGGGTTATGCGATGGGGTAATTACGATACCGTCTGCTTTGTCATCATGCTTGATGTTGTGAGTCAGAATCGCGTGTGAAATACCCGGTGTTGGTGTGTAGCCGTTGTCTTGTTGAACAATCACTTTCACGCCATTTGCAATCAATACTTCAATCACACTTGAAAATGCTGGCTCTGATAGTGCGTGCGTGTCTTTACCAACAAACAATGGACCTGTTGTTCCTTGCTCAGCACGAACTTCTGCTACCGCTTGAGCGATCGCTAAAATGTGGTTTTCGTTAAAAGTGTGCTTGTCTGCAGTACCGCGGTGGCCAGAAGTACCAAATTGAACCTTATGTTCTGCGTTTGCTGCGTCTGGTTGAAGTAAGAAGTAGTTAGCAACGAGTGCTGGGATATTGTGAAGATCTTCCTGCTGCGCTTTTTGCCCAGCACGAGGGTGCATAGCCATGTTTGACATCCTTTCTTTAAAAACAAATAAAATCAAAAAAGCCTCATAATATCCGCTAAACGCTACACATTATGAGGCTTCTATCAGGTTTCTTAGATTGAACCTGTTACTTTCTCTATTAAGTCAGGCTGGAATTCCATGTGAGCCATCACCTGCTCCACCATCTGTCGCTTACGACTGGTGTTGTTGTTGGTGATTACCCAAAATGGCGTGCCAGGAATTGCTTTAGGTTTGGTAGTGTTACCATTTGCTAGCAGAGTCTCTTCGTTATCAGCAAAGTAAACGCGTTTGCGCCCTTTCACTTTTGTTGCTTGAGAGAAACTCTCTGGATTCAGTTTGTGTAAGGTTGATAGTACCAACATGAAGCGATCAATCGCTTTCTTAAGACCAGCAAACTCGTCAGAGATAAGTAGAGAGCGCATCTCTTTTACGGTATCTACTGATTCTGCTTTGCCAGCATCTTTACTTACTACAATCCCTTGTGGCTGTTCTACTACAGGTGCAACAACTGCTTCCTGCAACTGGCCATCAAGGTTCAAAAGGCGTCGTAAAATATCCGAGGCACTTTCACCGATATGCTTGGTTTGACCCGCAATGTAACGGTATAGATCCTCATCAACCTCAATTGTTTTCATTCGCTTTTCACATTCTCAATGTTTAAACTCTGGGGGATTATAACGAGATCCTCGCGGATACTCCACGTTAAACCCATCACGAATAAGATAAAATGTCAGCATTACTCAACTATAAGCAGGAAGGGCACGGCCAAACGGTTGTTTTGATTCATGGATTGTTTGGCAGTTTCAGTAATCTAGGTTTACTGGCTCGCGACCTCGTTCAAGATCACTGTGTGATCAGCATTGATCTACGAAATCATGGCCTTTCTTTCCATTCAGATACACACAACTATGAAGTAATGGCGCAAGATGTTGCTGATTTACTTCGTTATTTGAATATCGAGCCAGCACTTGTCATCGGTCACTCAATGGGCGGAAAAGTTGCGATGAAATTGGCGGATGTTGCGCCAGAGTTTGTTAAACGACTAGTCGTACTCGATATGGCGCCAGTGTCTTACCAAACAAACCGTCACGATAACGTGTTTAACGGCCTGCAAGCGGTAATCAAAGAAAAACCGGCCAATCGCCAGCAAACGATGGATATTCTTGCTCAACATATTGAAATCGATGGCGTTCGACAATTCCTGTCGAAATCGTTGTACAAAAATGGTGACCAAATGGACTGGCGCTTTAACGTTGCAAGTTTGCTCAACAACTACGACGACATCATTGGCTGGCAAGAAATTGCACCAACCGACATTCCTACGTTGTTTGTTAAAGGCGGTGATTCCGACTATCTGATGCCTGAGCATCAACCTGCGGTTAAACGCCAGTTTAACAACGCAAAAGCACACATTATTGCCAACACCGGACACTGGTTACATGCCGAGAAACCGGCAGAAGTTATGCGTGTGATCAGGAAATATATTTCGAGTTAACAAATTCGAAAAACAACGCCAGATTATTGAAATAACCCTTCTCGTAGTGCATTAACTTTACCGTTTAACAGTGGTATAGTGCGCCCAAGAATTTTTGGCATGAAGGACGACAATGCTATACGACTATATGGACATGCTCGAGTCGATCGGGCTCGATCTTCTTTTTGCTGCTATCTTCTTCTTCATTGGGATGGCGATAAAAGATGTACTAAAGCAAGGCAATGTACCTGTTTTTGGTCGTCGTATTGTGTGGTTGGTTCTTTTCCTTGGCTGTGCTGGTTTCATCGCCAAAGGTCTGATTCAGCTCAGTTGGGAAGGCACAGGGCTAGGTTAAGCTCTGCTCCCCCATCGCCAGTAACAAACAATGTAAAGGTATAGACTCTATGGCAAGTGTAGGTATCTTCTTCGGTAGCGACACAGGTAATACTGAAGCCGTTGCAAAGATGATTCAAAAGCAACTAGGTAAACAACTAGTTCACGTTCAAGACATCGCAAAAAGCAGCAAAGAAGACATTGATAACTTTGATCTTCTACTTCTAGGTATCCCGACTTGGTACTACGGTGAAGCACAATGTGATTGGGATGATTTCTTCCCAGAACTTGAGCAAATCGATTTCTCTACGAAGCTAGTTGCTATTTTCGGTTGTGGTGACCAAGAAGATTACGCAGAGTACTTCTGTGACGCAATGGGCACAGTACGTGACATCGTTGAAGCGAAAGGCGGTACTATCCTAGGCCACACTTCGACTGAAAGTTACGAGTTCGAAGCATCTAAAGCTCTAGTAGAAGGTGACGACAGCCAATTCGTTGGTCTGTGTATCGACGAAGACCGTCAACCAGAACTGACTGACGAGCGCGTAGAAAACTGGGTTAAGCAAGTCTACGAAGAGATGTGCCTAGCTGAGCTTGAAGGCTAAGTAAGCATTCATAAAAAAGACCTCCTTCGTGGAGGTCTTTTTGTATCTAAACAGGGACTAAGAGATTTCTGTCGCAATTTCTTCTTCTCGGTACTGAGGTTTCTTCCTCACGTACAATTTGCGCTGCACTTCCGAAACAACATTACCCTCTTTGTCTTTTACGTGAGTAATGAATTCAGGGAAGCACTTCTCACCATTACGAGTCATTTGATAGATTTCATCTAGCATGCCATCTGTCACCTCAAACTCCGCAAACAAATCACTCTGCCCGGGCTTAATGAAGTTGATACTCGCCTCTTTATCCCAGACGTAGTATTCCTCGCGAAGAATGCCCATCAACATCAAAGAGTAAATTGGGTCAGTGAGAGAGAAAATACTTCCTCCATACTGAGTTCGATTGGCGTTTTTATTCCACCAGCGCAGTTTCAAACGAACTTTCACCGTTCGAAAGTCTTCAGAAATATGTAAGATTTTAATACCAGCCCCCCAGAATGGCGGCCAAATATTCAGCGAAAACTTCACAATTCCTGGTTTATATATCTTAGCAAGTCGCTTATTCATAACTGTCCGTAGTCGTTGCGTTCCAATGTTATCAATATGTAACTGGTCTGATCTGTAATATAATCGACCTGTTTCCAATTTACAAAAAGAATCTATTAACCCTTTGAAGTTCGTGGTTTAATGTTCAGTACGCTTCGCCTATAATGATAGGAATATTATATTCTGTTAAATCGCTGCAGATGATCCAACGGGAAAGTATATGTCAGACAATAATCAGGCGCTGAAGGATGCGGGTCTAAAAGTAACCCTTCCAAGGCTAAAAATTCTAGAAGTACTTCAGCAGCCAGACTGCCAGCACATCAGTGCTGAAGATTTGTACAAAAAGCTAATTGATCTAGGTGAAGAGATCGGACTAGCAACCGTTTATCGTGTACTAAACCAATTCGATGATGCTGGTATTGTTACTCGTCACCATTTCGAAGGCGGTAAATCAGTATTTGAACTGTCAACTCAACATCACCACGACCACCTTGTGTGTCTAGATTGTGGTGAAGTGATTGAGTTTTCAGACGACGTGATCGAAGAACGTCAAAAAGAAATTGCGGCTAAGTACAATGTTACGCTTACTAACCACAGCTTGTACCTATACGGTAAATGTAGCGACGGTTCATGTAAGACAAACCCTGACGCTCACAAGCCAGCAAAATAAAAAGTAACGCTTTTTGTTAAGAAAGACTTAAACGTCAGCCTCGGCTGACGTTTTTTATTGTCTGAACAAATCAGACTAACCATAAAAAATGCCAGCAATGATGCTGGCATTTTTGTTAGCGAGGTATTGAGATTATTGGTTCTCGATTTTCGCCCAAGTATCACGTAGACCAACCGTACGGTTGAATACTAGGTTATCCGCTGAAGAGTCTTTTGAATCTGCACAGAAGTAACCCATACGCTCAAACTGGTAACCTTTTTCAGCTTCTGATGCTGCTAGGCTTGGCTCAACAAAACCGTTTAGAATCACTAGTGATTCTGGGTTGATTGTCGCAGCAAAGTCATCTGCAGCCGCTGGGTTTGGTACTGTGAACAAACGATCGTACAGACGAATTTCTGCAGGCAGAGCTTTGTCTGCTGAAACCCAGTGAATTACGCCTTTCACTTTACGGCCATCTGCTGGGTTCTTACCTAGCGTGTCAGCATCGTAAGTACAGAAGATTGTCGTGATATTACCTTCCGCATCTTTCTCGATGCGTTCAGCCTTGATCACGTATGCGCCACGTAGGCGTACTTCTTTACCCAGAACAAGACGCTTGTATTTCTTGTTTGCTTCTTCACGGAAGTCTTCGCGCTCGATCCAAGCTTCACGAGTGAATGGCACTTCACGCTCACCCATCTCAGGTTTGTTTGGATGGTTAGCAACAGTCAGTGTCTCTACCGCGCCTTCTTCGAAGTTCTCGATAACGATCTTAACTGGATCTAGAACGGCCATCGCACGTGGTGCATTTTCGTTTAGATCGTCACGAATACAAGATTCTAGTGAACCGAACTCAATCATGTTCTCTTGCTTCGTTACACCGATACGCTTACAGAATTCACGAATAGATGCTGATGTGAAGCCACGACGACGCAGACCAGAGACTGTTGGCATACGTGGGTCATCCCAGCCATCAACCAATTTCTCAGTCACTAGTTGGTTTAGCTTACGCTTAGACATCACTGTGTATTCAAGGTTTAGGCGGCTGAATTCGTACTGGTGTGGACGACAATCAATCGTGATGTTGTCTAGAACCCAGTCGTACAGACGACGGTTATCCATGAACTCTAGAGTACAGATAGAGTGCGTAATGCCCTCTAGCGCATCAGAGATACAGTGTGTGAAGTCGTACATTGGGTAAATGCACCACTTATCACCAGTCTGGTGGTGAGTCGCGAAACGTACACGGTAAATAACTGGGTCACGCATTACCATGAATGAAGAAGCCATGTCGATCTTCGCACGTAGACACGCTTTGCCTTCTTCGAATTCACCTGCGCGCATTTTTTCAAATAGCGCTAGGTTTTCTTCTACTGGACGGTCACGGTATGGGCTTGGTTTACCCGGAGCCGTTAGCGTACCGCGGTATTCACGAATCTGCTCAGGACTTAGCTCATCAACGTACGCTAAGCCTTTATTAATCAATTCAATTGCATATTCGTAAAGCTTGTCGAAGTAGTTTGATGAGTAACATACTTCACCATCCCACTCAAAGCCCAACCAGTTTACATCTTTCTTGATAGACTCAACGTATTCGATGTCTTCTTTTTCAGGGTTTGTATCGTCGAAACGTAAGTTACATTGACCCTGGTAGTCCTGAGCAATACCGAAGTTCAAACAGATAGACTTAGCATGACCGATGTGCAGGTAGCCATTCGGCTCCGGCGGGAATCGAGTATGCACGCTAGTGTGTTTACCATCCGCTAGATCTTTATCAATGATCTGGCGAATAAAGTTTGATGGACGAGCATCAGCTTCACTCATCTATAGCACCTCAAAAATATTAGTATTGTCAGAGAAAACAGTACTCCGTAGCCTTACTCGGTTTACAGAGTGCATTGTTCCTAATGATCCACAATTCTTAGCGATTAGACAACAAGAACCGTCGTTAAAACGACAATATTTCTCTTCTTCGCTTGAAAGCGCAGCATATTAGATCCGCACAAACAAAAAAAGACCTCCCGAGGGAGGTCTTTATAGAGAGTCAGTAAGATGTAATTAAGGAAGTTTTACATCTGATAGGTCTTCACCTGCACCGATTGCTTTCATTTCACCAGCAACGATTTCTGCAAGAGGACCAAGGATAACTTGAAGGTTGTTTTCGCCAAGCTTAACCACACCTTTCGCGCCTAGTTTCTTAAGAACAGCTTCGTCAGCAACAGAGCGGTCTTTAAGTGTTAGACGTAGACGAGTGATACACGCGTCGATTGAAGTTAGGTTATCGTGACCACCTAGCGCTTTTAGGTATTGACGAGCTAGGTCACCTTTTGCTGCATCACCAGCTGGAGCTGCAGACGCTTCTTCGTCGTCATCTTCACGACCTGGTGATTTCAGGTTGAAAGCGCGGATTGCGAAGCTGAATGTGAAGAAGTATAGAGCACCGAAGCTTAGACCTAGAGCAAGAAGCACTAGAGGCTTAGTTGCTAGACCGTAGTTCAGTACGAAGTCGATTAGACCTGCAGAGAAACCAAAGCCGTGTAGTGTGCCAAGCATGTTTGCAAGTACTAGAGACAGACCTGTAAATACTGCGTGGATTGCGTATAGAGCAGGTGCTAGGAATACGAACATGAACTCTAGAGGCTCAGTGATACCTGTTAGGAATGAACAGAATGCTACTGAGAATAGTGCACCACCAACTTGACTACGTTTCTCAACTGGTGCTGCTAGGTACATTGCAAGTGCCGCACCTGGTAGACCGAACATCATTACAGGGAAGAAACCGTTCATGAATACACCAGCGCTCTTATCGCCGCCGAAGAAGCGGTGTAGGTCACCAGATTTCAGAGTTTCAGTTACTTCTTTAACTGTTGCTGTGATTTCTGGAGTTACAGAGTTAGCGAATTCGAATGTGTGAGTTTGACCAGCAACAAGAGTCTTAGCTAGAGCTGGGTCAACACAAAGCTGTTGTAGAGCAGGAAGCGCTTGACCAGCAGCAGTTGCGCCAGACACTAGAACTTCTTGACACGTGCCCATACCGAACCAGAAGTATGAGTTTAGTACGTGGTGTAGACCTACAGGGATAAGTGCACGGTTAAGAGTACCGTATACGAACTGACCGATAGCACCAGAAGTAGAAACTGCGTGCGCTAGCGCGTCAAGACCGCCTTGGATTGTTGGCCATACAACACCAGCAATTGCACCAGCAACTAGCGAGAATAGACCCGCCATGATTGGTACTAGACGTTTGCCAGAGAAGAATGCCAACCACTCAGGAAGACGAGTTGCGTGGAAAGCGTTGTAAGAGTGACCAGCGATGATACCAGCAATGATACCGCCGAAGAATGACATGTTAACGCTTGCATCGATTGTTGCTGCTGTTGCAGTAAGAACGAAGTAAGCAACTGCACCAGCTAGACCCGCAGCACCTTGACCGTCTTTAGAAAGACCGATCGCGATACCTAGACCGAATAGTAGTGGTAGTTGACTAAAGATTGCGTTACCAGCAGATGCCATAAACGCAATGTCTAAAAGGTCAGGCTGACCCAAACGTAGTAAAAGCGCTGCAACTGGAAGCGTTGCGATAGGAAGCATAAGAGCTTTACCTAACTTCTGCGCGTATCCAAGAATATTCACCTTAAGTTCCCCCTATAGGATTTTATGTTTTGTTGAATAACTTATTTCAGTCGTTCAATTTAGTCGCTACCAGTTTATGATATTAATTTTGCTCCGCAAATTAAAACCTCATTGTTTGTGATCATAGTCACCAGAAATTGGTCATTCAGAAGGTTTTTGCTAGCGAGATCATAAAACTTATTTTATTATACGAAAAAATGGCGTTTTAGAGATAAGATTCTCGTACTTTATGCAAGACAGAATCAGTGTTATTTTGGTATCTCTACAGATGATTCGCAGTAACTTTTTGTTCTGGAAAACAATCATAAAAACTAATTCATTTATTATTTTTCAGTTAGTTACTCTGATAATGACATCGATAAAACGCGACTTGCTGTATGTGACTCGTTATCTAATTCAGTGATACAAACTAAGTACCAGCCCGACTCGCAGAGTCGCCAGTTAGATAACGGAACAGAAAATGAATTCTCATCTATAAGGACTAGCTGACTATGTACGCGCTAAGTAACTGTAAAATCTATACCGGTAGTGATGTTCTTACCGATCATGCTGTCATCATCGACAATGACCAGATTCAATCAGTTGTGCCAGTAACTCAATTACCAGAAGGTATTGAAGTTAAAGATCTGGACGGTGCTAACCTAAGCCCTGGTTTTATCGACCTACAGCTAAACGGCTGTGGCGGTGTGATGCTTAACGACGAAATCACACCAGAAACAATGCAGATCATGCACGAAGCTAACCTAAAATCCGGTTGTACAAGCTTCCTACCAACTCTTATCACTTCTTCAGACGAAGACATGCGCGCTGCAATCTCAGCGGCTCGCGAGTACCACAACAAATACCAAAACCAATCGCTAGGTCTGCATCTTGAAGGTCCGTACCTTAACGTAGCGAAAAAAGGTATTCACAGCGTTGACTTCATCCGCCCTTCAGACGACGGTATGATTGACTTGATCTGCGCGAACGCTGACATCATCGCAAAAGTTACACTTGCACCAGAACAAAATGCCCCTGAGCACATCTCTCGTTTGAAAGCAGCTGGCATCGTGGTTTCTATCGGTCACACCAACGCCACTTACGCAGAAGCACGCCAAGGCTTTGAAGCAGGTATCTCATTTGCGACTCACCTATTCAACGCGATGACACCAATGGTTGGTCGTGAACCAGGTGTGGTGGGTGCGATTTACGATACACCAGAAGTTTATGCAGGCATCATTGCTGATGGTTTCCACGTAGACTACGCAAACATCCGAATTGCTCATAAAATCAAAGGTGAAAAGCTTGTTTTGGTGACGGATGCCACAGCTCCGGCAGGTGCTAACATTGATCACTTTATTTTTGTCGGTAAGAAAGTATATTACCGAGATGGTAAGTGTGTTGATGAAAACGGCACACTAGGCGGCTCAGCTCTGACTATGATTGAAGCAGTTCAGAACACAGTTGAGCACGCAGGCATCGCTTTAGACGAAGCTCTACGAATGGCTACACTGTACCCAGCAACCGCAATTGGTGTTGAGGAACATCTAGGCCGAGTTCGAAAAGGAATGGTAGCTAACCTGACTATTTTCGATCGTGACTTCAATGTAAAAGCGACGGTTGTTAACGGACAATACGAGCAAAATTAAGCATGAATGGCGGACAGATTGGTAATGTAGATTTAGTAAAACAGCTTAACAGCGCTGCGGTATACAGGCTGATTGACCAACAAGGTCCAATCTCCCGTATTCAGGTAGCGGATGTTAGTCAGCTCGCCCCAGCGAGTGTTACCAAAATAACCCGCCAACTTTTAGAGCGCGGCTTAATCAAAGAAGTCGCGCAACAAGCTTCTACCGGTGGTCGCCGAGCCATCTCGCTGACCACTGAAGTAAAACCTTTCCACTCTATCGCTGTTCGATTAGGTCGTGACTACGTGCAATTCTGCTTGTATGACCTAGGCGGCACAGCACTAGCAGAAGACCAGCACGAACTTCACTACAGCAACCAAGCTGACTTAATCGCCGGTTTGATTGATTTATTGAAAGACTTTGTGAATCGCTGCCAAGACAAAATCGACCAACTTATCGCTATTGGTATCACGCTGCCTGGTTTGGTAAACCCAACCACTGGTGTCGTTGAATACATGCCGAACACCGACATTGATAACCTAGCGCTGGGCGAAATCATCCGCGAGAAGTTCAACACCGCGTGTTTTGTTGGTAACGACGTTCGTGGTATGGCGCTGGCTGAACACTACTTTGGCGCGAGCCAAGACTGCCAAGATTCGATTCTAGTTAGTGTTCACCGTGGTACTGGTGCGGGCATCATCGTCAATGGTCAGGTATTCCTTGGTTTCAATCGCAACGTAGGTGAAATCGGTCATATCCAAATCGACCCACTTGGCGAGCAATGTCAGTGTGGTAACTTCGGCTGTCTAGAAACGGTTGCAGCAAACCCTGCCATCGTACAACGTGTGAAAAAACTGATTGCTCAGGGCTACGAATCAAGCCTGACTCAACTTGAGCACATCACTATTGATGACGTTTGTACGCACGCGATGAACGGTGACGAGCTGGCAAAGCAAAGCCTTGTACGCGTAGGTAACCAACTTGGTAAAGCTATCGCGATTACAATCAACTTGTTCAACCCTCAAAAGATCGTCATTGCTGGTGACATTACTGCTGCTGAAGAAATTGTGTTCCCTGCAATTCAGCGCAATGTAGAAAACCAATCTCTGAAAACTTTCCATAACGAGCTTCCAATTGTTGCCTCTCACATTGATAAGCAACCAACGATGGGCGCATTTGCAATGATCAAACGCGCTATGTTGAACGGAGTTTTGTTACAAAAGTTACTAGAAGACTAAGTTTATACAACCAATTGAGTTACAATCTCGGGCTGTGGTTTCACAGCCCGTTTTTGTATATCAGGAATATAGCTCAACAGTATGGAAATTATTCTAATTACAACGGCGTTCCTCGCCGGCTTCATCGCTCTAAAATGTAACCTCCCCCCTTTGGTCGGTTTCCTACTTGCAGGTTTTGGCCTTCATGCGTTTGGCTACCAAAGTAATGACGTCATTGTCACGCTCGCAGACCTTGGTGTGACCTTGCTGCTTTTCACCATTGGTTTAAAGCTGGATGTAAAAACGCTGCTTTCTAAAGAAATTTGGGGCGGTGCTACAGCGCACAATATTCTCTCGACTCTTTTCTTTGCGCTGGTTCTCGTTGGGCTGAAGCTGCTTGGGCTTTCATCCCTTACCACCATGGATCACAGTCAGATCCTACTGCTCGCTTTCGCTCTCTCTTTCTCTAGTACCGTATTTGCAGTTAAAACGCTGCAAGAGAAAGGTGAGATGAACGCCACCTACGGCACACTAGCCATTGGTATCTTGGTTATGCAGGATATTTTTGCTGTGGTCTTCCTTACCGCTTCCACAGGTAAGATTCCTGAATGGTACGCCATTGGATTATTTGCCCTACCACTCGCTCGACCTCTGTTCTACAAATTGTTGGATAAAGTAGGCCACGGGGAAATGCTGGTGTTGTTCGGCATTTTCTTTGCATTAGTAGTTGGCGCAGGCTTGTTTGAACTGGTGGGAATGAAACCTGATTTAGGTGCGCTGATTTTAGGCATGCTTCTAGCTGGCCACCGCAAAGCGTCCGAGCTATCAAAATCGCTCTTCAATATGAAAGAGCTATTCTTAGTTTGTTTCTTCCTCAATATCGGTTTATCTGCATCCTTGAGTTTTACGGGGGTTGGCCTAGCTCTGCTATTTATCTTGTTATTGCCAATCAAGGGGCTGCTGTACTTCCTAACCATCAACTACTTTAAGTTCCGTGTGCGCACTTCATTGCTGACGTCGCTATCACTTTTCAACTACAGCGAGTTCGGTCTGATTGTTGGTGGCCTGGCTTATAAGATGGGATGGATGCCGAGTGACATGCTGGCAGCGATTGCCGTTGCCGTTTCTATCTCGTTTATCATCTCAGCACCACTTAACCGTTTAGGCCATCAGATTTACCAACATTCAGGTAAATGGCTGCAAGAAACCGCTGCAGAGAAACTGAACCAACGCGACCAGCTCATCAACCCAGGTCATGCTCAAGTACTGATCCTCGGTATGGGGCGAATTGGTACCGGTGCATACGATGAACTGCGATCTCGCTACGGTAAGATTTCACTTGGTGTCGAGGTTCGTGAGGAAGCTGCGCATAAACATCGCTCCGAAGGTCGTAACGTGATCTCGGGAGATGCAACTGACCCGGATTTCTGGGAGCGCATTTTGGATACGGCTAACGTGAAAATGGTGCTTCTGGCAATGCCACATCACCAAGGTAACCAAACGGCACTTGAACAGCTTCAAAGCCGAAACTACAAAGGGCAGATTGCAGCGATTGCCGAGTATCCAGATCAACTAGAAGGTTTATTAGAGACGGGTGTCGATGCCGCATTCAACATCTACAGCGAAGCTGGTAGTGGTTTCGCACGTCATGTTTGCGAGCAACTTCAACCTCAATTTACACCGATGAAATAAGCATAAAACGCAACCATCTTTATTGAGCCCTCTTCTAATAAGAGGGCTTTTTTGTGTATTTTTTAAACCAAACCTTGATCTCATTCACCAAATCAAAGCTATTTTTAAATACCATCTAATCATCAAGCCTTTTTATCATTTTTTTAATCATCAAACGTTGCTTTTTTTACTAAGAATGGCAAATTGAACGCATACCGATTAAAAATTGTTTAGTTTAAAAAGGATGTTGTATGTGTTCAGTATTTGGCATTTTAGACATTAAGAGCGATGCAGCAGCATTGCGCCCTATCGCCCTTGAGATGTCGAAAAAGCTTCGTCACCGCGGTCCAGACTGGTCTGGTATTTACTCATCAGAGCGCGCAATTCTAGCGCATGAACGCCTAGCGATCGTTGGCCTAAATAGTGGTGCGCAACCACTATACAGCCCTGATAAAAAACTCATCCTTGCTGTAAACGGTGAAATCTACAACCACAAAGAGATTCGTGCTCGCTACGAAGGCAAATACGAATTCCAAACCGATTCAGATTGTGAAGTTATCTTAGCGCTATACCAAGACATGGGTGCAGACCTTCTTGAAGAACTAAACGGTATTTTTGCATTCGTACTTTACGATGAAGAAAAAGATGAATACTTAGTAGGTCGTGACCACATCGGTATCATTCCGCTTTACCAAGGTTACGATGAGCACGGCAACTACTACGTTGCTTCAGAAATGAAAGCACTAGTACCAGTATGTAAGACCGTGAGCGAGTTCCCTCCAGGTTGTCACTACGGCAGTGCAGATGCGGAGCCTCAACGCTACTACATCCGTGACTGGAACGAGTACGCAGCAGTACAAGGCAACAGCACTAGCAAAGAAGAATTGACTGAAGCGCTAGAAGCAGCGGTCAAGCGCCAACTGATGACTGACGTGCCTTACGGTGTACTTCTTTCAGGTGGTCTAGATTCTTCTATTACTTCAGCAGTTGCAAAACGCTTTGCAGCGATGCGTATTGAAGATGATGAGAAGTCTGAAGCTTGGTGGCCACAACTGCACTCTTTTGCTGTTGGCCTAGAAGGCGCACCAGACTTAAAAGCTGCTCGTGAAGTTGCCGACCAAATTGGTACGGTTCACCACGAAATGACGTACACCATCCAAGAAGGTTTGGACGCGATTCGTGATGTGATTTACCACATTGAAACTTATGATGTAACAACGATTCGAGCTTCTACTCCGATGTTCCTAATGGGCCGTAAGATCAAAGCGATGGGCATCAAGATGGTACTGTCTGGCGAAGGTGCGGATGAGATTTTCGGTGGTTACTTGTACTTCCACAAAGCACCAAACGCTCAAGAGTTCCACGAAGAGACTGTACGTAAGCTTCTAGCTCTAAACATGTTTGACTGCGCACGTGCTAACAAATCACTAGCAGCGTGGGGTGTAGAAGGCCGTGTACCTTTCCTAGATAAAGAGTTCATTGATGTAGCAATGCGCTTGAACCCAGCCGACAAGATGTGTGGCAACGGCAAGATGGAGAAACACATTCTTCGTGAATGTTTCGAGCACTACCTGCCAGAATCGATCGCATGGCGTCAAAAAGAGCAGTTCTCTGATGGCGTAGGCTACAGCTGGATCGATACGTTGAAAGAAGTAGCAGAACAGAAAGTGACTGACCAGCAAATGGAAACAGCGCAATACCGTTTCCCTTACAACACACCAACAACAAAAGAAGGTTATGTATACCGCGAAATCTTTGAAGAGTTGTTCCCACTGCCATCTGCGGCAGAGTGTGTTCCTGGCGGCCCTTCAGTTGCGTGTTCTTCAGCGAAAGCGATTGAATGGGATGAGTCGTTCCAAAACTGTGTTGACCCATCAGGCCGTGCAGTACAGACCGTTCACAACGATTCATACTAGTTTTAAGCGACATCAATAAGGGTTGGCTCCACCAGCCCTTTATGACAGACATAATAGATACGATCAAAAAGAGGTGCTTTCGCACCTCTTTTTTATGTTTGATGGAATTAGACTATTTTAAATCTAAATCGCTGTTGTCTATGCTGACAGGTACACGCTTGGTAATCATCTGAACCAACATAATTGAACGTTTCTCACCATCTTGTTCTTGGAAGATGGCATCAATACCCGCAAACTGCCCGCTCTTAACACGAACCTGATCGCCAGGTTGAGGCATGCATTCATCACTTGCCTGCTCGTCTACGCATTTATCAAGCTGTTTGAGCTCATACACCAAATCGCCCTGTATCTCTTTAGGCTGAGCGCCAAAACGAACAAAGTCTACTACACCTCGCGTAGAGCGAACTGAAGTAAAATTGGGGCCCTGTTCGTAGTCAAATCGGGCAAAAACATAACAAGGGAACAAAGGTTCTTCGACTTTCTGTCGCTTACCTCGTAAGATCTTTTCGACCTCGAAAGTTGGGTAAAAGCACTCTACGCCTTGGTTTTCAAGGTGTTGCTTAGCCCTAACCTGCTCTCCTCGTTTACAATACAATAAATACCAACGTTTCATTTTATTACTAGCCAATTATGTTTTTGTTTCATCCTAGCATTAAGGCCAAGATGAGTCATGGACATTCAAGTAACCTATCAATAAGCCACTTTATATTGCACATACAACTTACACCTTTTCATAAGGTTAAGAAAATAAGTCTATAGACAAAAATGAAAAGTAAGTTTGTAACACGACCAATTCACCGACGAAAAGCCCACTAAATCAACGTAGAACCATCATTTAATAAGGCAAACGAATCGTCACATAAAATTTTATTGTTTGTAAGTCATCAAAATGACATGTATACGTAGATTTCGTTAAAAAATGTAATAACTACTATTAGAAGAGCTTATGTCAAACCAACATCAATACTTTGGTCACCCACGTGGCTTGTTCCTTCTGTTTGGTACAGAACTATGGGAACGCTTTTCTTACTACGCAATGCGCGCCATTCTAGTACTGTATTTAACTGACACAACAATGAATGGTGGTCTTGGCTGGTCGACTAAAGATGCCTTAGACCTTTACGGCATCTATACTGGACTTGTCTACATCACGCCTCTTATTGGTGGTTACCTTGCGGATAACTACTTAGGTCAACGCCGTTCAATCCTGATTGGTGGTGCGTTAATGGCTATTGGCCAGTTCACACTAGCAATGCCAGCAGATGCTCTAGGTCTTGGCTCTCTACACACTTTCTACCTAGGTCTTGCTCTGCTTATCTGCGGTAACGGCCTATTTAAGCCAAACATTTCAACCATGGTTGGTGACCTTTACAACGAAGGCGATAACCGTCGTGATGGCGCGTTCACTATCTTCTATATGGGTATTAACCTAGGTGCGCTACTTGCTGGTGTCGTTTCAGGTTCAGTAACCAATGAATTTGGTTGGAAAGCGGGTTTCATTGCTGCTGGTGTTGGTATGATCATCAGTCTTGTGATGCAAATGACCATGGCGCAATCTTGGTTAGGTGACATTGGCCGTGTACCAGCAGCTAAACGTGATTTAGCCATTAAGAAATCTGCGAAAAAAGAACCTCTAACGAAAGAAGAAGTCGACCGTATCAAGGTTATCCTTGTAATGAGTCTGTTTACTATCGTTTTCTGGGCGGGCTTCGAGCAGGCTGGCGGTCTAATGAACATCTACACGCAACAATACACAGATCGTATGATCGGTGACTTTGAAGTTCCTGCTGCGTGGTTCCAATCACTAAACCCATTCTTCATTATTACTCTTGCACCTGTATTAGCCGTTCTATGGGTGAAACTGGGTAAACGTGAACCTAACTCACCAATGAAGTTCGCTTTTGCGA
Organism: Vibrio sp. M260121; assembly: GCF_036533715.1. Lineage (NCBI taxonomy): Bacteria > Pseudomonadati > Pseudomonadota > Gammaproteobacteria > Vibrionales > Vibrionaceae > Vibrio > Vibrio sp. M260121. Next base: position 58,486 of record NZ_JATABF010000045.1, read on the forward strand.
TGTTCTTCCTAGCACTGGGTTTCCTATGTATGGTTGGTGCTGTTATGGAGCAAGGTGGTGATACTGCGGTTAAAACATCAATGCTATGGCTAGTCGGCGCGTTCTTCTTCCATACGTTGGGTGAACTGTGTCTATCTCCTATTGGTCTATCTCTAGTAACGAAGCTAGCTCCGCTACGTCTTGCATCACTAATGATGGGTGCATGGTTCGGTTGTAACGCGATCGCAAACTACGTTGCTGGTTATGTTGGCTCTCACGTAGGTGAACTAGGCGCACTAGCAATCTTCAGCGGTATCGCAGTAACAGCGACTGTCTCTGGTGTGATTCTATTGTTGTTCTCTAACACACTCGTTCGTTGGATGCATGGCGCTGAAAACACGCACAGCACAGCGGAACAGATTGAAGAGCAACAAACTCAAATCGCTTAATATAAAGTGCAAATAAAAACAAAGGGTCGCAATCGCGACCCTTTTTGTTGTCTTTTATCCGCGCCACTTGAAGACGCGTTCGAATCAACGGTTACAGCTTAGAGCGAACTAACTCTGCCATCATCTCGATGTGGTCATCGTTATCGTTCAGACATGGAATGTAGCTGAAGCTCTCGCCCCCTGCTTCTAGGTAAATCTCTCGGCACTCTTCTGAGATCTCTTCCAACGTTTCTAAACAATCTGCAGAGAACGCGGGAGTCAGAACGTTGAGCTTCTTCTTACCCTGACTTGGTAGCACTTCTAGTGTCTTGTCCGTGTATGGTTGTAGCCACTCTTCTCGGCCAAAGCGAGACTGATAAGTCATGCCGATCTGGTCGTCACTCAGACCTAGCGCTTCTCCAAGCAAGCGTGTTGTCTCTGCACAATGCTTAGGATAGATATCTCCGTTGTCTGCGTAGCGCTTAGGGATACCATGGTACGAACATAGTAGGTAATCACCTTGACCATGTTCTGTCCAATGTTCACGAACGGATTGAGCGAGTGCGGCAATGTACTTTGGATGATTGTGGTAGTCGCGAATAAAGCTAAACTCTGGCATTACTGGTATCTTTTTGAATGCTTTCGTCATGCCATCAGAAACCGCTGCGGTCGTAGTGCCTGAGTATTGCGGATAAAGCGGTAATACAATCACTTCTTCTACGCCTTGAGCTTGCAACGCTTCAAAGCCTGATTGCAGACTTGGGTTGCCATAAGTCATGCCCAACTCAACGGGCATATCAAGAACTGCAGCAAGCTTCTGAGCTTGTCGTTTTGAATACACCATCAAAGGTGAGCCCTCTTCCATCCATACCGATTGATAAAGCTTGGCTACTTTTGGAGAGCGGATTGGTAGAATGACACCGTGAAGAATTGGACACCAAAGCCAACGCGTCATATCAACGACACGGTGATCATGAAGAAACTGACTTAGAAAGCGTTTAACGGCCGGTGCGGTTGGCTCATCAGGCGTACCTAAGTTAACCAGTAACACGCCCTGTTTATTATTGTTGTTTTTCATAACATCCTATTGATGGTAAACGGCTTGGTTTGTACGGCGCATTGAACCAAATGGTTCAGCGTACTTTCAGGCTAAATAAAAAAGCGACCCGAGGGTCGCTTTTAAATATATCAAAATATTAAATTTTGCCGTTAGCAAATTATGCTAGCGCTTTCTCAATATCTGCGCTTACTTCTGCAACTTGCTTAGTACCGTCGAATTTAAGGTACTTAGTGTTGCCTGCTTCAGCTTCTTTACCGTAGTAGTTAATAAGCGGAGCAGTTTGCTCGTGGTAAACACCTAGACGTGCACGTACTGTTTCTTCTTTGTCGTCATCACGAACAACAAGGTCTTCACCAGTAACGTCATCTTTACCTTCAACTTTAGGTGGGTTGTAAACAACGTGGTAAGTACGACCTGAAGGAAGGTGAGCACGACGGCCCGCCATACGCTCAACGATCACGTCGTCAGCTACGTCGAATTCGATAACGTAATCTACGTCAACGCCCATTTCTTTTAGGCCATCAGCCTGAGGGATAGTGCGTGGGAAACCATCTAGTAGGAAACCTTTTTCGCAATCGTCTTGAGCGATACGCTCTTTGATTAGGCCAAGGATGATTTCATCAGAAACTAGCTGACCAGCGTCGATAACAGCTTTAGCTTGTTTGCCAAGTTCTGTACCTGCTTTGATAGCAGCACGAAGCATATCACCAGTAGAGATTTGTGGAATACCGTATTTATCCATGATGAAGTTTGCTTGTGTGCCTTTACCTGCACCTGGAGCACCTAGAAGAATGATGCGCATGATTTATCCTCTTTAATATTTAAGATTTATACCGAAGCTCACAATAACTGGACTTCCAGGTCATTAACCCTACGAAGTGCTCACAACGATAAGTTTCGGTATAACGTTTAGGCGAGCCAAAATACACGCCTTATTACTCACATTCAAGTGTTGCGATTCTAACACAGGTTCACTGCGCAATGAGCAGATTAAGACTAAAGAATGTTAGCAATGCCTGCTTTCGAGCTTTATTGATTACTAACTCAACACTCAAAGTGTGAATCTATGCGTTTACAAACAAAAAGCTCGCATTTCGCGAGCTTTTTATTGATGTTTGATTATTAAACCTTAGTCAAAAGCTTATTGATAGCACCAACAAATTGCGTTGGATCTTCCATCGAACCGCGCTCTGCTAACATCGCTTGACCTAGTAGCACTTCAACCCAACGTCCGAATGCTTCTTCATCCGCTTCGTCCGCCATGCGCTTCACTAGCTCATGCTCTGGGTTGATTTCAAAGATGTACTTCACTTCTGGTACCGCTTGACCCGCAGCTTCAAGAAGCTTCGCCATCTGCGTGCCCATTTCGAAATCATCCGTCACGACAACCGCTGGCGTAGTCGCAAGTTTGAACGTCGTACGAACCTCTTTTACTCGGTCGCCCAGGTAAGACTGGGTGCGCTCAACAACAGATTTGAACTCTTCTTCAGTTTCTTTCTGCTTTTCTTTTTCCGCTTCGTCTTCAAAATTACTTAGGTCTAAGCCTGCTTTAGTGATCGATTGGAACTGCTTACCATCAAACTCAGTCAGGTAGTTCATCAACCACTCATCAATGCGATCGAACATCAAGATAACTTCGATGCCTTTCGCTTTGAACTGCTCTAAGTGTGGGCTGTTCTTCGCAGCTGCGTAGCTGTCTGCCGTTAGGTAGTAAATCTTGTCTTGGCCTTCTTTCATGCGTTCAATGTAAGAAGCTAAACCAACGGTTTGTTCAGCAGAGTCCACTTCAGTAGAGGCAAAACGCAATAGACCAGCAACTTTCTCTTTATTTGCCATGTCTTCTGCAACACCTTCCTTCATGACAAGGCCGAACTCTTTCCAGAATGATTGGTATTTCTCTTCATCATTCTTCGCCATACGCTCAAGCATAGTAAGTACACGCTTGGTACATGCGTTGCGAAGTGACTGAGTGACCTTGTTATCTTGCAGAATTTCGCGTGATACGTTCAAAGGCAGATCGTTTGAATCAATCAAACCACGAATAAAGCGCAAGTAAGAAGGCATAAACTGCTCAGCGTCATCCATGATGAATACGCGTTGTACATACAGTTTTAAGCCTGATTTATGATCGCGGTTCATCATGTCCCATGGTGCTTTCGCTGGGATGTAAAGCAAGCTCGTGTAATCGTTCTTACCTTCTACACGGTTGTGACTCCAAGTAAGAGGATCAGCGAAATCATGAGAAACGTGTTTGTAGAACTCTTGGTACTCTTCATCCGAGATATCGGATTTATTGCGTGTCCAAAGTGCTTGAGCTTTGTTGATTTGCTCCCACTTCTTCTCACCCGTTTCTTTGCCTTCCTCATCGCGAATCGCAGTTTGGATAGAAACAGGGATACCAATATGGTCAGAGTATTTGCTGATCACATCACGTAGACGCCATTCGTTTAGGAACTCTTTGCCCTCTTCACGCATGTGAAGCACGATGTCAGTACCACGAGAGTCTTTCGTGATAGTCTCGATGGTGTAATCACCTTCGCCAGCTGAATGCCATTGAACGGCTTCTTCAGCAGGAAGACCCGCCGCACGAGTGCGAACCGTTACGGCATCCGCAACGATGAATGCAGAGTAGAAACCCACACCGAACTGACCGATAAGTTGAGAGTCTTTGCTCTGCTCATCCGACAGCTTTGAGAAAAATTCTGCCGTGCCTGATTTTGCGATCGTACCTAAATGTTCAATCACATCATCACGGCTCATGCCGATACCATTATCAGAGATGGTTAATGTGTTAGCATTTTCATCAAACGCTAGCTTAACGCCAAGGTCAGCATTACCCTCGTATAAATCTGGAGTAGATAGCGCTTTGAAACGAAGCTTATCTGATGCGTCAGACGCGTTTGAGATCAACTCACGTAGAAAAATCTCTTTGTTGGAATAAAGAGAGTGAATCATTAGGTGAAGTAGTTGTTTTACTTCTGATTGAAAGCCACGAGTTTCTTTGTTTTGAGATACGGTTTCGCTCATGTTTGCTCCATAACATCTAAACTAAATAGACTTTTAATGACAAAGCCCTAACCGCCGCCTCATAAAAGCGACATTACTAAGATGTCATTTAACATGTGGCTGACAAATGTAAATTCAAGGTCAATATTGCTAAAAACGGTGTTTTTTTAGAAAATTTTAATTATCCTACGTCCCTAAAAGCATCTAAAACGTAGCACATGTCTTTTTGCGCACGCCTTGTTATGTGACGCAAATCACTATAATTACAGAATCATCCATCTAAGAAGAACTAAATGACTAACATAGGCACCAAATTTCTGCTTGCTCAAAGATTTGTCTTTGACCCAAATAGTAATTCGCTCGCTGACCAACAAAATGGCAACGAAGTTGTACGATTAGGAAGCAACGAAAGCCGTATTCTCCTCATGTTGGCAGAGAGACCTAACGAAGTGATAACGCGTAACGAGCTGCACGAGTTCGTTTGGCGTGAGCAAGGCTTTGAGGTGGATGACTCAAGCCTAACTCAAGCTATCTCAACGCTGCGTAAAATGTTGAAGGACTCAACAAAATCACCAGAGTTCGTAAAAACCGTGCCAAAACGCGGCTACCAACTTATCAGTACTGTTGAGCGTTTAAGCCCACTTTCTTCTGATTCAATCTCTGAACTTGATGAACAAGAAGAAGAGAACGAAGCACCCGTTGTCGACCTGGAGCAATTTGCAGAATCTGCGGTTGAGACTCCGGTAGACAAGACAACAGAAGCTGAAGTGACGGTTGAAAAACCTAAAACATCCCCATCACAAAAGAACGCAAACTGGCTGTTTCGTATTTTAGTTGTGGTTGCCGTGTTACTGCCTGTTTGTGTACTGATGCTGACTAACCCTGCGGAATCTCAATTCCGTCAAATTGGTGAATACCACAACGTTCCAGTAATGACACCAGTTAACCACCCTCAATTAAATGATTGGATGCCTTCAATTGAGCAGTGCATCAAACGCTACGTGGAGCACCACGCAGGAGAGTCCTCTCCGGTAGAAGTGATCGCAACAGGTGGTCAAAATAACCAACTGATACTGAACTACATTCACGACAGCGAGCATTCCTACGAGAACGTGACGCTGCGTATTTTCGCTGGTCGTAATGACCCAACAGACATCTGCAATTAAAGGAGGCTGAAATGAAGATTAAAATAGCATCTGCGGTTTTGGCCGTATCAATCCTTTTTAGTGGTTGGTTATACTGGGGAAGTGACCTGAAAATAGAACAGGTTCTCACATCAAACGAATGGCAATCGACTATGGTGACACTGATCACCGATAACTTGCCAGACGATACAGTTGGTCCTCTACGTAAAGTCAATGTGGAATCGAATGTGAAGTACTTGCCTAATGGTGATTACATTCGCGTGGCAAACATTCGCCTGTTTGCTCAAGGTTCTAATACAGAATCCACGATCAATATTTCTGAAAAAGGCCGTTGGGAAGTGAGTGACAACTACTTGCTTGTCTCACCAGCTGAATTCAAAGATATTTCAGCTTCTCAATCTAAAGATTTCTCTGAGTCACAACTTCGTCTCATCACACAAATCTTTAAGTTGGATGCAGAGCAAAGCCGTCGCATTGACGTAGTGAACGAAAAAACGTTACTACTGACTAGCCTGAACCACGGTTCTACGGTACTGTTTAGAAACTGATTTTGATTCGATGATAAGGGGGCAAGATGCCCCCTTTTATTTTGCACATGGACTGGCTAGATACCCTCACTCTCTTCTTTGGTTCTCTTATCGCAAATACGCTCGCTTCCCTCTCTGGTGGTGGCGCTGGGTTACTGCAATTTCCGTTATTGATCTTTCTTGGCTTGCCTTTCTCCGTCGCACTAGGGACACACAAAGTCGCTTCCGTTGCCCTTGGGCTTGGTGCTGCGAGTACGCACCTAAAAGCAGGCACAATAAAACCTAAAGTCGCGCTTTATCTGATTCTGGTGGGCAGCATCGGAGTCGTGATTGGTGCAAACCTGATTGTCCAAATTCCTGATAACATCGCTGAGAAAATGCTCGGGGCGATGATCCTTGCTCTTGGAATTTACTCTCGCTTTAAGAAACAACTGGGCCAGACAGAGATACCAATTCATCGTGATACCTTTGGCTGGATAGTCGGCGGATTAGGTTTGATGTTCATTGGTATAGTGAATGGCTCGTTGACTGCAGGTTCTGGCTTACTTGTTACCCTCTTCCTTGTTCGTTGGTTTGGTTACGACTACAAGCAAGCAGTAGCCTACACAATGATTTGTGTCGGTCTGTTTTGGAACGGTATTGGTGGCGTCGCAGTGGTACAAGCCGGAGCACCAATTCATTGGGCCTGGTTACCGGTTTTATTAGTGAGTTCATTTTTAGGTGGCAGCTTAGGTGCATGGGCGGCGACAAAGTACAGCAATCGAGTTATCAAAATCGCGTTTGAGATCCTCACCTTTGCGGTGGGAATTAAGCTACTGCTTTAGTATTTAAGGAAAGGAAATAAGAAATGGATAAAGCCATCATAGACATTCACTACTGTCGTCAGTGCAATTGGATGTTGCGTTCAACTTGGCTATCACAAGAATTGCTTCACACGTTCAGTGAAGAGCTTACATCCTGATACGGGTGGCCGTTTTGAGATTTTTTGCAATGGTGTCCAGATTTGGGAACGTAAAAAAGACGGAGGCTTCCCTGAAGCCAAAATCCTAAAGCAACGCGTAAGAGACATCATCGATCCAGAGCGCGATTTAGGGCATTCAGATACAAAATAGGGAGCCAATTGGCTCCCTTGCTTCTTTATCCAATTCACGATTTATTCGATAACTCGAGCATTAAATCGTGGTCTGAGCTAGCACTTCACCTTCTGGTGTTTGCACTGTCAGCGTATTGCCTTCCATCAAACCATAACTGCGTGGCAATCCGTTTCTTGGGAAGGTCATAGAACCAGGATTGAAAATCACTGCCCCTTCTTGCATCTCTGCCACTGGGACATGAGTATGGCCATGAGCAATGATATCGCCTTCACGCAGTGGTGGACGTTTCGCGCTGTTGTACAAGTGACCATGAGTGAGGAACACTCGCTTTCCTGATTCTAATAGCAGCCAAGCGTAATCTGTCATCATTGGGAAGTTCAGCAGCATTTGGTCTACTTCGCTGTCACAGTTACCGCGCACAGAAATGATCTGCTCACTGTACTGGTTAAGCAACTCCGCGACTTGTGGAGGATTGTAACCTTCGGGAACCGGGTTTCTCGGCCCATGGTTGAGCGTATCACCCAACAAGATAAGATGATCGGCGCCAGAGGCCAAATAAAGCTGAATGGTTTCTTCGGTTGCAGGCAAAGAGCCGTGCAAGTCTGAGGCAAAAAATAATTTCACGACATCATCTCCTCAAAAGTAATGAGGGTATTCTACGGCATTCTTGTAGAAGCTCAACCGAAGTAAGAAACTAGTGGTTACGAAGCATTTCAACCAACATTGGCACCAAGTAGAACCATGCAAAGTAACCGGCACCGACCAAGACCACCACCCAAAAGATCATCGATAGGAACTTAGATTTGGCTAAGTGATTTAATGGGTCGGGTTCTCCGCACCCCGGACAGGTATGAGCTCGTTTTGAAATTTGTTTCTCACATACAGGACAAGCGACTAGCGGCATGACATGACATCCTCAATTATTTCTTTAATTCTCAAAGAATAAGCCTCAGATTGCGGATATGCAATGGCACAGGTAAGCAATTCGAATGGGGTTTGCTAAATGTCGCTCACCTGAGAAACCTTCTTGCCCTAATTATGGGTGAGCCTCACAGCAAACGCGCCTATAACTCTTCTCGTGCCATACCATTAATCACGATATTGTTGTAACTCACCATGCCAATAACCTCACCGTTTTCAATCACGGGTGCACGACTAATACCAAAGCGCTCAAACAAACGCGCGCAATACTTCACGTTCATATTAGGATCAACAGAAAGCGCTGGCTTGGTCATGATTTCATAAAGATTGGTTCGTTGTGGCGAGCGGTTTTTCGCTAACACTTTTTTCGCGATATCGTTCATTAATACAATTCCGTATTCATCATCCTCATCGCGTTTTTTCACAACAAGCGCTTTCACTTCACTCTTTCTTGCTAAGGTTATCCCTTCATGGACCGTAATTACCCCATCAACAATGATGTAGGTCGCAGCCATTACGTCTCTAACTCGAATCAACTCATGATGACTCATAACTCGTCCTCTACTACTTTGGTCAGTTTCTCTACTTGGTGCGCGACGCCTACTGCGTCTTCCACATCAATCTGCACCGCGATGCCTTGACCAGACTCTTGATCAAACTCCCCGACCTCACTGATGGTCTCCAAAATGTGCCTCGCTAAATGCTCTTCCACCACAAACAACAACACGTCTTTTTGTACTTCTAGAGTCAGACCAAAGAAGGTTCGTTTTTGGTTTAAACCTTGCCCCCGAGCATTGTTGATCACGGTTGCACCTGTCGCACCGGCATCACGTGCGGCATCAAGCACTTTGTCGGTTTTGCTGTCTTCAACAAAGGCCAGAATCAATTTAAAGCGCATTTTCTTTCTCCTCCGCGGTCTCTTTGTTCAACCACTGGGTGATTTGGGCATAGCCCATGACGGAAATCATTGGGAATAAACTGGCAAAGGCGATCAAACCAAAGCCATCAATCATTGGATTTCGTCCCGGAACCGTTGACGCTAACCCCAGGCCAAGAGCAGTCACCAAGGGAACAGTCACCGTCGACGTCGTCACACCTCCGGAATCGTAGGCCAAAGGCACAATTAGCTTTGGCGCATAAAAGGTTTGAATCACCACCACGATGTAACCCGCGATGATGTAGTAATGAATCGGGTCGCCCACCACAATCCGGTAGCTTCCAAGTGCAATACCCACCGCAACACCTAATGCCACGGCAACACGTAATCCATTCACACTAATACTGCCGCCAGACACTTGATTGGCTTTGATGGCGACCGCAATGAGAGAAGGCTCCGCAATGGTAGTGCTAAAGCCAATAAAGAAAGCGAAAATGTACACCCAGTAGTAATCAACCCAACTTAACGCTTGGCCAATTGAAACTTTAAACTCCCGAAGGAAATCAGGAGCGGTCAGTTGAGTCGCCATGGTTTCACCAAGTGGAAACAGCGCCATCTCCAGCCCAAGCAAAAACAACGATAAGCCCAGAATGACGTAAGCAAAACCGAGCAATACCTTAGGTAAATTAGAAATGGGACGACGTAAAACCGCCAATTGAAAGCCGAAGATAATCGTCGCAATAGGAACCACATCGCTAATGGTAGAAACGAAGGTATCGATGAAATGTGCAAACGAAATCATGCCACCACCATCCCATAGATCATGACAAACATCATCGGCAGTAACGAGGCAAACGCGATCAAACCAAAGCCATCAATCATCGGGTTTCGACCTTTAATCGCCGACGCCAGTCCAACCCCAAGCGCAGTCACCAATGGCACCGTTATGGTAGAAGTCGTCACACCGCCAGAATCGTAAGCCACACCGATGATGGATTCCGGCGCAAATCCGGTCAGGATCACAACGCCGATGTAGCCTCCGATGATCATATATTGAATCGGCCAGCCTTTAAGAATCCGAAGTACGCCTAATACAATCGCGACGCCCACCGACAAAGCAACCGTTAAGCGCAAGCCATCTGCGTATTCCTCCATTGATTGCTCAGTATTGGCGATCATCCCTCCCTTGGCCGCCACCTCCGAAGCCTCTTCCGCTACAGCCGTTAAGGCCGGTTCAGCAATGGTTGTCCCGAAGCCTAAACAGAATGCGAAAATCAGCAGCCAAAACACGCTACCTTTGTTGGCAAAAGCTTGCGCCATGTTTTCGCCAATCGGGAATAAACCCAGCTCTAAGCCAAAAATGAAAAAGGTTAAACCCAGAATAACCAGTAAGAGGCCAAATAAAATCGAGACCAGATTAGGAAGTGGCTCTTGAAGCACCACCAGTTGGAAGAAGGTAATAACAAGGACAATCGGCAGCAAATCACGGGCGCTACTTAGCAAGGCTCGAAACAGAGCAACAAATGCTTCCATACTTCCCTCCTAGCAACGCTTCATCCTTTCTAAATTCAGCATGACACAGTTTTTTGAAGCTAAGTGTGAGCGACGCTCAATGCTTGATAACATTCTGTTACATTTACTCAAACTGTGAGCTTTGCATCGCCTGGTAAGAAATCGCTACTAAACCATTAGGAACTAATAATAAAATCGACATCGCAAGTCATTGAAATGATCATGCAAGGCGGTTAACGACTATAATGTTTGAATGGTTTTACAATCAAAGGGATGACATGAAGATATTACTGACTGGCGGTACAGGCTTTATCGGTTCAGAGCTCCTCAAGCTCCTGACTACGCACCAAGTTATTTTGTTGACGCGCAACCCTGCGCAGGCAAAACAGCGATTACAGCATGCCGATGTCGGTAACATTCAATATCTAGACTCCCTAGATTCAATTGAAGATCTCAATGACGTCGATGCGGTGATTAACCTTGCCGGCGAACCGATTGCAGATAAACGCTGGAGCAAGGAGCAGAAAGAGGTTATTTGTAACAGTCGGTGGAAAGTGACCGAGCGAATCGTTGAATTGATTCACGCCAGTACCGAGCCACCAGCGGTATTTATCAGCGGCTCTGCGGTTGGCTATTATGGCGATCAACAAGACCACCCTTTTGACGAATGCTTACACGTAAATAGTGAGGCATTTGCGCACTATGTTTGTGCTCGTTGGGAGCAAATTGCCAAGCGTGCAGAATCCGAGCAAACTCGAGTGTGTATACTTCGAACGGGCTTAGTGCTTGGACAAAATGGTGGAGCACTTGCCAAAATGCTTCTCCCCTATAAGCTCGGCCTAGGCGGCCCACTAGGAAACGGCAAACAGTACATGCCTTGGATTCATATTTTGGATATGGTTCGAGCCATCATGTATTTACTCGAAACACCGCATGCTCATGGCGAGTTCAACTTGTGTGCCCCGCACCCTGTCAGCAACCGAATCTTCAGCGGCACATTGGCGAAAACTCTCAAACGACCACATATCCTGTTTACCCCTAAATGGGTCATGAATATGGCAATGGGCGAATCGTCTTGTTTGCTGTTTGATAGCGTTCGAGCCAAACCTAAAAAGCTTACCGAGCTTGGCTTCAAGTTCAGCTATTCTCGCGTCGAGCCAGCACTCAAGAACTTGCTTCAAGACAGAAGTTGTTGAATCATAAGGCTCACTACCTCCTTTTGTGAGCCCTAATATGAAAAAGTCAGTTCTGATCACCGGATGCTCCACAGGCATCGGATACGTATGTGCCCATGCTTTACAAAAAGAGGGCTTTCACGTTATTGCCTCTTGTCGCAACGAGCAAGACGTTCAACGCTTAACCAGTGAAGGCTTAACCTGCATTCAGTTAGATCTTAATGATCCTCAAAGTATTTCGGCTGGAGTCTCAACAGCTCTGGAACTGGCCGAGGGGCAACTCTATGCCGTGTTTAATAATGGTGCTTACGGACAACCTGGCGCATTAGAAGATCTGCCGACAGAAGCACTTCAAGCACAATTTCAGACCAACTTTTTTGGCTGGCACCAACTCGTAAGAGAAGTGTTGCCACACATGCGCAAACAGGGTGAAGGAAGAATCATCCAAAACAGCTCTGTGCTAGGGTTTGCGGCGATGAAATATCGTGGTGCCTATAACGCCTCTAAGTTCGCACTGGAGGGGTGGACAGACACGCTACGTTTGGAATTGATGGACACCAACATCAAAGTTGCGCTGATCGAACCCGGCCCGATAGAAACCCAGTTTAGACAAAATGCCTTAAAAGCGTTTGAGCAGTGGATTGATGTGGAAAACAGTGCCCACAGAGCAGCTTACGAAGGGCAAAAGCAGCGTTTGGATAACGACAAGTCGAACAACAAATTTGTCCTTCCTGCTGAGTCTTGTATTGAGCCCGTGCTTCACGCACTCACCAGTGATAAACCCAAAATTCGCTACCGAGTCACCACACCGACCAAAGTGTTTGCGGTATTGAAGCGCCTGTTACCAACTCGTATTCTTGATAAGATTTTGCGACAAGCAGCATAAAAAATTTTTATCACAATGTAATTTTACCGTAACAATGTGATGTCATTATGAGCATGTAGGTTAAGAAAACCTCAATGTTCGAATCAATTTCTAAGTCAGTATCTTCATCCATCGAGCCTGAACGTGATGTGGATACTCACTATAGATTTGGTATCGCCACCCTTTCTGTTTTGTATTTTCGCGAGACAATAATGACATTAAATCAGCTTAACTGGCTTAGTGTGGGTGTAGTTTTGACCATGTTCATCCTATTTTGATACCACACCCAGCACACTACTATAACGTCTAACAAGACTCTCTAAACCGTGCTGGACTAGCCAAATTTAATAGCACTTTCGCTTGCTATCAGGAATACGCTGCTTCGGCAGCGTTTTTCCTTTCTATCGCTTGAATTTCCCAAATATCAACTCCATATCTACAATCAACGACAAGAAACAAAAAGCAAGGATACTCTGATGCAATCCCCATTTATCGTTGAGTTAACAGAACAAAATTTCCGTGAAACGCTTGAAGGGTCAATGAACACGCCTGTATTGATTCACTTTTGGGCGGGCGCTCAACCAGAAAGCGCACAAGTAATTCCTGATCTACAAATGCTGACTCAGCAATACAACGGCGCATTTACCCTTGCTCTATTGAACTGTGAACAGCAACCTGCTCTTGCTTCTCAATTTGGCGTGCAAGTGCTGCCAACCATCGCATTATTCATGAACGGCCAAGCCGTCGATGGTATAGGTGGTCCTCAGCCTATTGATGCTATTACCGCAATGCTGCAAAAGCATCTACCAAGCCAAGATGAGATGCAGTTGAAGCAAGCCAGTGAATTGCTCCAACAAGGTGAGCACGCTCAAGCATTAGCGATTCTACAAACGTTATCGGAAGAGCTTCAAAACCGAGGCGACGTGAAACTCGCTATGGCAGATTGCTTGCTGGAAACCAAACAGTTTGAATTGGCACAAACGCTGTTAAGCGCGATTCCACTGGAATACCAAGACAACTACTACAAAGGTTTGATCGCGAAGTTAGACCTGCATCTTCAAGCAGCAGAAAGCCCAGAGCTTCAGCGTCTTGAACAAGAACTAGCAGCAAACCCTGACAACATTGAATTGGCGTGTGAACTTGCCGTTCAGTACAACCAAGTAGGTCGCGATGAAGAAGCGTTAGAGCTACTTTGGAACATTCTTAAGACTAATCTAGGCGCACAAGATGGTGAAGTGAAGAAAGTCTTTATGGATATCTTGAGCGCACTTGGCCAAGGCAACGCACTGGCAAGTAAGTACCGCCGTCAACTTTACTCGATTTTGTACTAAGCGAATCGATTTAAAGTAGGACAGCTCAAATAGAAAAGGCCAGAAAACTCCGGCCTTTGTTTTGTCTGGAATTTATCAAACCTCTCAGTTCTACGATTGTTTCATAAGCCCAAATGAGTAAAAATGAATCAATACTATGCACTTAAGGGAATAGCATATGCCAATTGACTCATTGATCACCATCGGTATTTTCGTTGCTCTAGCCATCATCATCCTCGCGTCTGCGATTAAAACCGTTCCTCAAGGCAACAACTGGACAGTTGAACGCTTTGGGCGCTACACCCACACGCTTAAACCAGGTTTGAACTTAATCATTCCGTTTGTCGATAGAATCGGTCAGAAGATCAATATGATGGAACGAGTTCTCGACATTCCAGCTCAAGAAGTCATCTCTAAAGATAATGCGAATGTCGTTATCGACGCAGTCGGCTTTGTTCAAGTTATCGACGCAGCCAAAGCAGCCTATGAAGTAAACGACCTAGAGCATGCTATTCGTAACCTTACGTTGACTAACATCCGTACCGTTCTTGGTTCAATGGAACTGGACGAAATGCTCAGCCAACGTGACATGATCAACACCAAGCTTCTCTCTATTGTTGACCAAGCGACTAACCCTTGGGGTGTTAAAGTGACACGTATTGAGATTAAAGACGTTCAGCCACCCGCAGATCTGACCGCAGCGATGAATGCTCAGATGAAAGCAGAGCGTAATAAACGTGCAGAGATCTTAGAAGCTGAAGGTGTGCGCCAAGCAGAAATCTTACGCGCTGAAGGTCAAAAACAATCAGAGATCTTAAAAGCGGAAGGTGAAAAGCAGTCTGCGATCTTACATGCAGAAGCCCGCGAACGTGCGGCGCAAGCGGAAGCAAAAGCAACTTACATGGTGTCAGAAGCTATTGCTAAAGGCGACGTCAAAGCAGTGAACTACTTTATTGCTCAGGGTTACACTGAAGCATTGAAGAGTATCGGCCAAGCAGAAAATGGTAAGATTATCATGTTACCGATTGAAGCAACTGGACTCATGGGCTCCGTTGCTGGTATCGCAGAGATGTTCAAACAAAGTAAAGACTAAGGTCTGCGTATGGATTTATTTAGCCTATTGGAAGGCGTTACGTTCTGGCATTGGATTGCGTTTGGTTTTGCTTTGCTAGCGATCGAGCTACTCGGCACTGCTGGCTATTTCTTATGGCTTGGCATATCAGCGCTTATCGTCGGAACCATTTTGTCCTTCTTGCCCATCAGTTGGCAAATGCAATGGTTAGCTTTTGCCGCTTTCAGCTTGATGACAACGTGGCTGTGGTGGCGAAAGCAATGGTCGAAAGATCGTAAGAGCGACAGTGCGCGCGATCTTAACCAAAAGCAGAAGCAATTAGTCGGTAGTATTGTGACGCTAGATGAAGACTTCACTGTAGGAATGAACCGCTTACGAGTGGCAGATACTACTTGGTCTGCTGAATCAGAACACGATTTACCAGCAGGAACTCGAGTCGAAATTATCGCCGTTGAGGGTATTATTCTTAAGATCAAACCAGTTTCTCGCTGACTTGTGTCAAAATAATAGGGTGCAAAGCACCCTATTTCATATCTATTAAAACTACTTCTTTTATTTCATTCACTTATTTAAATTAACCACAAAAATTAAGTGATATAAATATTATCAGCATACTCTCTTTTTCTACTCTTACTCAATTATTCAAATTAAATAATTCAGACACATAGAAAAATATAATTCCTTTTTCGAAATCTAAATTTATTTTAAAAAATAAAACACTGTTGAATTTAATTTTGATCTTTCTAGGTCTCTATACATACTTAACGCATAAGCATGTCAATTAAGTGCTTATATTTTTTTAAGGTAAGTAAGAGGAAGTACTATGAAAAAGACAATGATGTTGTTCGCTGTGGTGTTGTTTTCATCAAGCGTGTTTGCCTACTCAGGCTCAAACGGTAACAGTGCTACAGGGCCTAACGTGCAATGCTATCTACCAGACGGGACTAGCGATTATATGCCAATCGTCTTATGCCAACATCAAAATGGTACGATAAAGAAATAAAACAATTCTAACTTTAAATTGAAAGATAAATTAATTGTTCAGCCTAAGCTGGAAATTTAATGAGTGAGAGGATTCACCATGAAAAAGATTGCTGCTTTATTTATCGCGTGCTCTATTTTTGCATCTCCAATTTCTTTAGCACAAAACTCAGCGGGACATGCATTCGGTGCCGGCGTAGATTGCACATTTAGTGATGGTACAGTAAAACACCTACCACGCGAATTATGCACAATGTACGGTGGTACATTTAAATAATTAACATTATCAATGGTTTTAACGAAGTTTATCTATTTTATGGGGATAAACTTCGTTGGCCATTAAATGAAAAAACTTAGAACTTGTAGAAGTCAGCACCGATAAATGCATCCCACCCTCTTTGCCATTCCGCTTTGATCATTACTTCTTGAGGCTGACCTGCACATTGGTCAGTATAACGAGTACCTTGGATACCTTTTTCAAACGCTTTGAAAGGATCACAGTACTCTGCTTTACCTGCTTCATAGCCCGCCTTGTAGGATGCTTCGTCAAAAGAAACACTCTCTTTTAAGTTCGCTAAAACATCGTTGTCGTAGCGGTAGCCATTTGAGCCAAAACGTTCACCTTGCCCATACCAATACTCGGCTGGAGTTTTAGGGGCAGTGCTACAAGCTTGAAGGGAGAATAATACAAATGGAATGATCAGTGCTTTCTTCATGGTTAGCTCCTTGGTCTCTGAGACAAAAAAAGCTGAGCGTATGCTCAGCTTTTTAGACACTATATGGTGTATTCAGTTCGCTTATTTAACTGAGAACGGAATTGCTAGTACTAGCTTGAAATCTTCCTCATCTTGGAACAAGTTAGTGTAACCTGTCCAGTTCGGAGCGTTTGTATCATTGTAGTAGTTAGTGTAGTAGAAGCTGATGTGAGCATCTTTAAGTGCGCCAGCTTGGATTGCGTAGTTTGCAAAGACGCTGTATGCGTACTCGCTAAGGTCATCGTAACCTTGAGCAGATGAACCGAAGCCGTATGCGCCACTTAGACCAGCACTAAAGCCTTTACCACCGATATCAGAGAAGTCACGAGACACAGAACCAAATACCGCTAGCTCTTCATCGTGGTTAAAGTCAGAACGGTTGTTCCACCAGATTTCGTAAGCACCGTTTGAACCACCGTATTGGCTAGTTAGACGGTAAGACATGTTACCAACGTTTGCTGGGTCACCAGAATCTGCGCCAGTGTATGTCGCTTCAGCACGGTATGAGTACTGACCAGAAGAGAAGCTTGTCAAAAGTGCTAGCTGGTATGCAGTGCTGTCGTACTGTTCGCTATCGTCAACGATGTATAGTTGAGGAGACCAGTATAGACCACCTTCTGTTGTACCTTTCACTTTAAAGTGAGCGTTCCAACGGTCACCATCAGATAGACCACCGTATGCTGCATCTAGAGAGATACCGTTGTCTAGAGTGTAACGACCACCTACAGAGTAAAGTGTACCTGCGTCTTCACCCTTAGTTGTTCTGAATTCGTAAGTTTCTTTGAACCACGGTGCTTTGTATTCAGTCGCAACAACCAAACCTAGGTCAAAACCACCGATTTTTCCGCCAACTTCACCACCTAGGTAAGTACCAGGAGCGAATGACCAGTTAACACCTAGAGAGCTAGGTACAGATGGTTGGAAGTAACCAAGTTTCGCAGTAGCAGAATCACCTAGTTTGAACTTCGCTGCCGCAGTAGCAAATGAAACGCCGTTGTCTGTACAGTCAGTCCATACATTAGAACATGCGCTGTCTTTCGCTTCTTTATCGTATGGGTTGTTTACACCCCAGAAGTTCATTTCGTGGTCTGCACCACCGTTTTGCCACATGTCGAATGTGCTGTAGATAACAACATCAAGACCAGCAACACCGCCAACATAGCCAGAGTTGAAGCCTAGGTTTGCAAAGATAGAACCGTGGTCTAGGTTCGTTACCTTTTTAGTGTCGTTACCATTTGCATCTACATTGCCACGGTCACGAGCACGCATCCAAAAGTTAAGGTTACCGCTGATAGTCGACTCAGAGAAAAACTCTGAAACTGCGCCAGCGTACTCTGGACCTAATGGATCTTCAGCCATTGCTGGAGCAGCAACTACTGCACCCATCATTGCCGCAGAAAGGGCAGATACTTTAAAAAATTTGTCCATGGAAAAAACTCCTAAAAATGGATATAGCTGTATTTTTCTATCTCACCTTAAGTTGGCCGCCGAAGGAGAGAAGTAAATTCCTGAGTGAACCTCAATATTTCTAAATTGGTTCTTTTTAGTTCCTGCATACACACCGTGTATCCACGCTTCTAAGACTAACTTCGCATCTAAAAACATCCAAATGGAACTTATTTTTTTTCTAAAAAAATATGACCAACGCCAAAGTTCCATATAAGTTGTTGATCCAGATCTTATTTTTAACACCAAAGACACAACAAGCAATTAAGCACTTAAAATACAATTACTTATATAAAAACAACAAAGCTCAATTTGAAGTTGATCGCAGACTTTGGTCTATAGGAGATGAATCGTTGAAGGGTCGATCCTGATCACTGAAATCACTAAACAGCGGAATTAGGAGGTTATTGAGTGACTTTTTAATTGTAAAGAAAAAGCCCCAACTGACTGGCAATTGGGGCTTTTAGGTATTTTTTATCTTTTTTGATGGGGGTTAATTCATCAAGTTGAGTAAGTCTTGCTCAGTTTGAATCTCAATACCGAGCTCTTGCGCTTTTGCAAGCTTAGAACCAGCGTTCTCACCAGCAAACAGAATGTCTGTTTTCTTCGATACACTACCCGTTACTTTCGCACCTAGGTTCTGTAATGCTTCTTTCGCTTCTGAGCGACCTAGTTGAGAAAGCGTGCCAGTTAATACGACCGTCTTGCCTTCCAATGGTAATTCAACACCTTCTTGTGGTGCTGCAATCTCTGGCCAGTTGATGCCTTGTTCTAGCAAGTCACGAACAACAGCTTGGTTTTTCTCTTCGCCAAAGAAAGTCGTGATGTGTTTTGCCACGATCACACCAATGTCTTGAACTTCAATCAATTGCTCTTCTGTCGCTTGCTGAATAGCATCCAAGTTCTTGAAGTGTTGTGCTAGGTTGGCTGCTGTTGCCTCCCCGACTTCACGAATGCCGAGTGAGTACAAAAAGCGTGGCAATGTTGTGAGTTTTGATTTCTCAAGCGCATTGACAACGTTGGTTGCCGATTTCGGCCCCATACGCTCTAGTACGGTTAAGACACCCGCTGAAAGCTTAAATAGATCAGCTGGTGTTTCCACCATCTCACGATCCACTAGCTGCTCAATCACCTTGTCACCCAGGCCATCTACGTCTAGCGCTTTGCGGGAAACAAAATGCTTTAACGCTTCTTTACGTTGCGCCTGACATACTAAGCCACCTGTACAACGTGTTACCGCTTCACCTTCGATACGCTCAACGTGAGAGCCACATACCGGACAAGCATCTGGGAAAAGAATTTCACGAGCCGTTTCAGGGCGGCGCTCTTTGATAACAGACACCACTTGTGGAATCACGTCACCAGCACGACGAATCACGACTTGGTCACCGACCATCACTTGTAAACGCTCAATCTCGTCTGCGTTATGAAGCGTAGCGTTAGAGACTGTTACACCACCAACAAATACTGGTTCAAGTTTGGCTACTGGAGTAATCGCGCCAGTACGACCAACTTGGAACTCAACTTCATTCAGTGTGGTGATTTCTTCCTGAGCCGGGAATTTGTAGGCAATCGCCCAACGAGGAGCACGAGCGACAAAACCTAAACGCTCTTGAATCGCAATGTCATCCACTTTGATAACAACACCGTCAATTTCGTAAGCCAAAGCTTCACGACGAGTAAGAATATCTTGGTAGTACGCTTTAACCTCTTCCAAGCTATCGACACGCTTGGTTTCTGGACACATTGGCAAGCCCCACGATTTGATTTGTAAGAATCGTTCGTAGTGACTGTTAGCAAGAGTTGCTCCCTCCACAACGCCAACACTGTATGCATAAAAGCTTAGAGGGCGTGAAGCCGTGATACGGGAATCTAATTGGCGTAAGCTACCTGCTGCCGCGTTACGTGGGTTAACAAAAACTTTCTCGCCTTTTTTTCGTGCGTTCTCGTTAAGTTTGTCAAAACCTGCTTTTGGCATAAACACTTCACCGCGCACTTCTAGACGTGTCGGCCAGTCTTTACCTTGTAATTTTAATGGAATGGCGCTGATAGTACGTACGTTTTCAGTGATGTTCTCACCAGTTGTACCGTCACCACGCGTTGCCGCCTGCACCAAAACACCATTTTCATACAGCAGGCTCACAGCTAAGCCATCAAGCTTAGGCTCGCAGCAGTATTGTTTAATGGTGTGGCCAACGACACGGTCTTGAGCACGTTTGTGAAAACCATCTAATTCAGCATCATCAAAAGCGTTGTCCAAAGACAACATTGGCACTTCGTGAGTAACTTGGCTGAATTCAGACAGAGGCTGACCACCAACACGTTGGCTTGGAGAGTCAACAGTCACCAACTCTGGGTGCTCGGCTTCAATATCCAATAGTTCACGCATCATACGGTCGTATTCTGCGTCTGGAATCTCTGGGTTATCTTCCACGTAGTAACGAACAGCGTGGTAATGCAACGACTCTTTTAATTCTTCTAGTCGCTGAAGTACTGATTCAGACATATTAAAGCCCCGTGTATATTGTTCAATGAGGTTGGGAATCTAAGAAAAAGGGCTCCTAACGGAGCCCTATCATTATTTGGTGTTAAGGTTATGCGCTAGCAGCATTAAACTCAACTATTTGACGTCGATATGAGGCCAATCGATCTGGTGTCATCAAGTTACGTTGATCATCCAAAACGTTACCGCCCATATCGTCAGCAATTTGTTGTGCAATACGCAGCATAAGGTTGAAGTTTTGGTCTGCTTCGCCATAACAAGGCAGCGTCATAAAGAACGAAATACCTTTAGTACTGAATTCAGCTGGGTCACCGTGTTCTAGCGTACCCGGGTGCATCATGTTGGCCACGCTAAATAGCACTTTGCCATTACCTGACAAATCAACATGACGATGGAAGATATTCATCTCACCGTAAATCAATCCATTTTGCTGCATGCTATCGAACAGCTTAGTGCCGATGAAAGGCTCATCGCCAGCGCAATGAACGTTCAACACAATCACTTGCATTTCAGGTTCAGGTTTTGGCTCTTCAATCACTTCTTCAGCCATTACCGGTGTCGCCTCGACTTGTGGCATAACTGGCGCTTCTGGTACGTCAGGAGCTTCAAAGACTGGTTCAATAGTTTCTTCTTCAACAACCGACGACTGTACTGGCTCTTGCAGAACAGGCTCTAGTTCGTCTTCGGTTTTCTTCGTTGCGACAAAAGCAGGGATTTCGCGCTCTTCTTTGTGTTCTTTTTCTCTAACATCAAGAACATCATCGATTAGAGGATCAGAGGCAAATTTGTTGTCGAAAGAACTTTCCATCCCAAAGTCAGGCTCTTTACGATCTTTGCGGATGATTTCGAAATCGTCTTCTGGAGCAGGAGCGATTTCACGCTCTTGATCTAGGGAGTCTTTATCCTCTTGGTCAACGTCCAACTTACCAAGCGGCTTGTTACCAAATTTCGCTTTGCCTTCTTTTTTGCTTGTCCACAAACCATGAAATAGCAATGCGGCGATGGCTAATGCGCCAACAACAATGAGTACGAATCGCAATTCCTGCATTATTTACTCTCAATCTACTTGTTCTTACTACTCGCACATCCTTGAGCAGTAACCCAAGTGCAATAAATCCGAATGATGCTTTTACTTTACCAAAACTATATGTAGGTTTAGAACAACTTAATGCAAGAAGTTCCGCTTTTTGTTGTGATTCTTGCCACGATTCCACTTTACAAGACCCAAAATGTTAGGGCATTGAAAGAAAAGCATCCACAGGTACAATGAGTTTTCACTTACACGAAGCAAAATGGATATGAAGTCGAATAATCAGCCTAGAACCGGATTCGGTTACTTCCTATACGGAATTCAAATAGCTCTCTCCCCAGAGATCCGACGTTTTGTCGTCTTGCCGCTGCTTGCCAACATTTTGCTTGTTGGGGGCGCTATCTTCTATTTATTTTCCCATCTCGATGTTTGGATCGAGAATTGGATTGGTAAGCTGCCAGAGTTCCTCTCATGGCTTACCTACATCTTATGGCCAATATTGGTGTTGACCATTCTGGCCACGTTCTCCTACTTCTTTAGTACATTAGCCAACTTTATTGCTGCGCCTTTTAATGGGTTGTTGGCAGAGAAAGTAGAAGAGTCTCTTACAGGACAAAAGGTCAATGACGACGGCTTTGCAGCACTCATCAAGGATGTACCTCGCGTGATGGCCCGTGAATGGCGCAAACTACTTTACGTGTTACCAAAAGCGATAGGCTTGTTTCTACTCTTGCTCATCCCAGCATTAGGTCAAACCGTTGGACCTTTTCTGTGGTTTATTTTCACCGCATGGATGTTAGCGATTCAATATTGTGACTATCCATTTGATAACCACAAAGTCCCTTTCAACGACATGCGTTACAAATTGAAACAAAAGCAAGGTAAGGCATATGGGTTTGGTGTGTTGGTTTCTGTATTCACGACTATCCCAATTCTCAATCTTATCGTTATGCCTGTTGCTGTCTGTGGCGCAACCGCGATGTGGGTAACCGAATTTAAGCATCAATAATAGGTGGCTTTTTAAACAATTGAGGAGGACGAATGCGCCTCCTCAGTTATTTTGTGGATTTCTTGACCAACCTCATAAGATATAACTTTTTAATCCTTTTCCCTTTTTTTTATACCGCATATTCTTCTATCCATATTCACAAAACGTGTAATGAAGGAACATCACTATGAGCAAGATCTACGAAGACAACTCTCTTACCATTGGTAATACTCCTCTAGTTCGCCTAAACAAAGTGAGCAAGGGTAAAGTTCTAGCGAAAATCGAAGCGCGCAACCCAAGCTTCAGCGTTAAGTGCCGTATTGGTGCAAACATGATTTGGGAAGCTGAAAAAGCAGGCACGCTCAAGCCAGGCGTTGAGCTAGTAGAGCCAACCAGTGGTAACACAGGTGTTGCGCTTGCATTCGTAGCAGCAGCTCGCGGTTACAAGCTAACACTGACTATGCCTGAGTCTATGAGTCTTGAACGTCGCAAACTTCTTAAAGCACTAGGTGCAAACCTAGAACTAACAGAAGCAGCAAAAGGCATGAAAGGCGCGATCGCGAAAGCAGAAGAAATCGTTGCAAGCAACCCAGACAAATACCTTCTTCTACAACAGTTCAACAACCCTGCTAACCCAGAGATTCACGAAAAGACGACTGGTCCAGAAATTTGGGACGCAACTGACGGCGAAATCGATGTATTCGTAGCGGGTGTCGGTACGGGCGGTACGATCACAGGTACAAGCCGTTACATCAAAGGCGAAAAAGGCAAAGCCATCACTTCTGTGGCAGTAGAGCCAGCTGAATCACCAGTGATTGCACAAGCGCTAGCGGGTGAAGAAATCCAACCAGCACCACACAAAATCCAAGGTATTGGCGCAGGTTTCATCCCTGGCAACCTAGATTTGGAACTTCTTGACCGCGTTGAGCAAGTCACTTCTGAAGAAGCGATCGAGATGGCTCGTCGCCTAATGGAAGAGGAAGGCATCCTAGCGGGTATTTCTTCAGGTGCAGCAGTCGTAGCAGCAAACCGTCTTGCAGAACTACCTGAATTTGCAGGAAAAACTATCGTAACCGTTCTACCAAGCTCTGGTGAACGTTACCTAAGTACAGCGCTATTTGCTGGTATCTTTACCGAGAAAGAGAACCAACAGTAATATGTGGTCAAATCAATTTTTCGTTTAAAAAAGCCCCGTTCAGGGGCTTTTTTGTTGATCCCTGCCCCACCTTTGGTAATATCAGGGTGTTTTATTTTTAGGTTCAAAATAAAGAATCTAAACCAAAAAGGTTTCAGTGTGATTACGCACGCAAACAGTTGCGTAATGACCAAACTTTTGACTAGTATCAGTTCTGACACGCTTTGAACTCTCCCGTGCTAGCGCACAAGGTGTAAAGCAGTTAAGCTAAAACTTAGTCATAAACTAACAAAAAAATACATTTATTGGGGTATATCACATGTACGAGAAGCAAGTAGAAATCACAGCAGAAAACGGTCTTCACACTCGTCCAGCTGCACAGTTCGTTAAAGAAGCTAAAGCATTCGACGCGGACATCACTGTGACTTCTAACGGTAAAAGCGCTAGCGCTAAGAGCCTATTCAAGCTGCAAACACTAGGCCTAGTAAAAGGTACTCTAGTAACTATCTCTGCTGAAGGCCCACAAGCTCAGCAAGCAGTTGACCACCTAGTTGCTCTAATGGACCAACTACACTAATTCGGTCTCCTATTTCAGAAGCCATTTTGTGAAAGCAAAATGGCTTCGTTGGAAATAGGCTCAAAACTAAGCTAATACTATTCGTTAGCGCACCCATTATTCTCCCGTTTTATAAAGTTGACCAACTTAAGGTAAGGCTATGATTTCAGGCATCCTAGCATCTCCTGGTATTGCAATCGGTAAAGCACTACTACTTCAAGAAGATGAAATTGTCCTAAACACAAACACTATTTCTGATGATCAAGTAGAAGCAGAAGTTGCACGTTTCTTTGACGCTCGTAACAAATCTGCAGCTCAGCTAGAAACTATCAAGCAAAAAGCGCTTGAAACTTTTGGCGAAGAAAAAGAAGCGATCTTTGAAGGTCACATCATGCTTCTTGAAGACGAAGAGCTAGAAGAGGAAATCCTAGCACTTATCAAAAACGACAAAATGTCTGCGGACCACGCGATTCACTCAGTGATCGAAGAGCAAGCATGTGCTCTTGAGTCTCTAGACGACGAATACCTGAAAGAACGTGCAACTGACATCCGTGATATCGGTTCTCGTTTTGTTAAGAACGCACTAGGTATCAACATCGTTTCTCTAAGCGATATCGATCAAGAAGTTATCCTAGTAGCTTACGACCTAACGCCATCTGAAACTGCACAAATCAACCTAGATTACGTTCTTGGTTTTGCTTGTGACATCGGCGGTCGTACATCTCACACTTCAATCATGGCTCGCTCTCTTGAGCTTCCAGCTATCGTTGGTACTAACGACATCACTAAGCAAGTTAAGAACGGCGACATGCTGATTCTTGATGCGATGAACAACAAGATCGTTATCAACCCTTCAGAAGCTGAACTAGAAGAAGCGAAAGCAGTTAAAGCTGCATTCCTTGCTGAAAAAGAAGAGCTAGCGAAGCTAAAAGACCTACACGCAGAAACAACTGACGGTCACCGCGTAGAAGTTTGCGGTAACATCGGTACAGTTAAAGACTGTGACGGTATCATCCGTAACGGTGGCGAAGGTGTTGGTCTGTACCGTACTGAATTCCTGTTCATGGACCGTGATGCACTTCCAACTGAAGAAGAGCAATACCAAGCTTACAAAGAAGTTGCGGAAGCAATGAATGGTGAGTCTGTGATCATCCGTACTATGGACATCGGCGGCGACAAAGATCTTCCATACATGGATCTTCCAAAAGAGATGAACCCGTTCCTAGGCTGGCGTGCAGTACGTATCAGCTTGGATCGTCGTGAAATCCTACGTGACCAACTACGTGGTATCCTACGTGCATCTGCACACGGTAAACTACGTATCATGTTCCCAATGATCATCTCTGTTGAAGAAATCCGTGAGCTTAAGAAAGCGATCGAAGAGTACAAAGCAGAACTACGCGCTGAAGGTCATGCATTCGACGAAAACATCGAAATCGGTGTAATGGTTGAGACTCCAGCTGCAGCAGCTATCGCACACCACCTAGCGAAGGAAGTTGCTTTCTTCTCTATCGGTACAAACGACCTAACTCAGTACACACTAGCGGTTGACCGTGGTAACGAGATGATTTCTCACCTATACAACCCACTATCACCAGCTGTACTTACTGTGATCAAGCAAGTTATCGACGCTTCTCACGCTGAAGGTAAGTGGACTGGTATGTGTGGTGAGCTAGCAGGTGATGAGCGTGCAACACTTCTACTTCTAGGTATGGGTCTAGACGAGTTCTCAATGAGCGGTATCTCTATCCCTAAAGTGAAGAAAGTTATCCGTAACTCTAACTTCGCAGAAGTGAAAGCAATGGCTGAAGAAGCACTTTCTCTACCAACAGCAGCGGAAATCGAAGCAGTTGTAGAAAAGTTCATTGCAGAGAAAACTCAATAATCAACTAATTCCAATGAGATAGGCGGTTAAAAAAAGTCGTCTATCTCGAAAGATTGGTATACTATAATTCGACAGAATTAAATAAAACGTTAGGAGCATGACACAATGGGTCTGTTTGACAAACTTAAGAAGCTAGTATCTGACGACAGCGCTGACGCAGGTGCAATCGAAATCATCGCACCACTTTCTGGTGAGATCGTGAACATTGAAGATGTGCCAGATGTTGTTTTCGCTGAGAAAATCGTTGGTGATGGTATTGCTATCAAACCTGCTGGTAACAAAATGGTAGCTCCTGTAAACGGTACTATCGGTAAGATCTTCGAAACGAACCACGCGTTCTCTATCGAGTCTGACGACGGTGTTGAGCTTTTCGTTCACTTCGGTATCGATACTGTTGAACTTAAAGGCGAAGGCTTCAAGCGTATCGCTGAAGAAGGTCAAACTGTTAAAGCTGGCGACACTGTAATTGAATTCGACCTAGCTCTTCTAGAAGAGAAAGCGAAATCAACGCTAACTCCAGTTGTTATCTCTAACATGGACGAAATCAAAGAGCTAAACAAGCTTTCTGGTTCTGTTACTGTTGGTGAAACTCCAGTTCTACGTGTAACTAAGTAATTTTTACTTAGCTGAACACGAAAAAAACGCTGCCAATGGCAGCGTTTTTTATTACCTGAAACTTTTGTTCTTGAGCGATGTTCATCGCTGCAACCTATTCAACTAAGTAAGCCAAGTGCCGAGCTCGGTCTCTGCTTCGCTTGGGCTAACAATGCGGTAGTTGCATCTTGCAGTACTTGTGAACGCACCATCTCCGTCGATTCTCGCGCAAAATCCGTATCTCGTATCCGCCCTTTTGATTCGGTCACACTTCGGTTCACCGTGTTAAGGTTATCCATGGTGCCACTCACCCGGTTTTGGAAGCCGCCTATTTCACTTCGATGTGAGTCAACGTACTTAATCGCGGCATCAATCACCCCAATTGACAGCTGTGCACCACCAGCAGTCGACATATCGATATCGTCCATTGTGGTGAGCTCACCCGCACCGACATCAAGCTCATCCGCTAAACTACCCTTTAGTTCCACACCCTCTGGCGCATTCAGCGTTGAAGCAAAAAATTGCAGCTCATTGTTTTCCGTTACTGAGGCACTCACTATCGATTGCTGCGCATTGATGTAAGTGGCAACTTGCTCGATGCGGTCTCCTAGTTTGAGCCGAATAGATTCAGTTTGAGATTGCCCTTTGCTGTCTTGATATTCAAGTTTGAGGGTTTGATTATCTTTAGTGACTCGCCAATCTTTACCGACCGCATCACCAACATAATGCTGTCCTCCCATCTCTGGAATATGGCTACGCATGTTTCGTAGCGTCAAAGAGATTGAGTTGGCATTCGCGCCAATATGGAAGCTTTGTGAACCGTAAGAGCCATCAAATAGGTTTTTATCTGCAAATGTCGTCGTGATCGCGACACGATCAAGCTCATCTTGCAGCGCTACGACCTCGTATTGAATACTTTGCCGATCACTTGAGTCATTACTGCCGTTTGCCGCTTGCAGCCCCAGAGAGCGCAAGCGTTGCAATATATCGCTACTCTCATGCAAAGCGCCTTCTGCGGTTTGTGCCACCGAATATGCGTCGTGCGCGTTTCTCAAGGCGACATCAAGCCCTCTTGTTTGAACATTAAGAGTATTGGAGATCTGTAGACCAGCAGCGTCATCACTGGCGGAGTTAATCCGATACCCCGAAGTGAGATTGCGCTGCGATTCTATGTTTTGCTCAGCTGCGTGACCGAGGTGTCGCTGCGTCATCATCGCAGTGACATTGGTATTTAAAGAGACCATCTAATCGATACGAACTCCTTGTCACCTGCCCTATTCGGTGTACCTAATGCGTGATTTGAATAAGCAAAAAGCCAGGGGTGAGCCTGGCTTTTGTATCGCGTCGTATTAGGTTGATTAACCTAGTAGGCTTAGCGCTGAGTTAGGCGCTTGTTTCGCTTGCGCAAGGATTGAGCTTGACGCTTGCGATAGAATTTGTGACTTGGTCATTTGAGTCGTTTCTTTCGCGAAGTCTGTATCTTTGATACGGCTCTTCGACGCGTTCACGTTCTCGTTGATGTTATCCAAGTTGCTGATTGCGTGGTTGAAACGGTTTTGGAAAGCACCTAGCTCTGCACGGTGGCTGTCTACGTATTTCAATGCCGCATCAATGATAGCCACAGATTCTTGTGCGCCACCTACTGATGTTACGTCGATAGTATCAACCGTTACTTTCTTGCCGTCGTTTAGACCTAGCTCACCAGATAGGCCGCCAGAGAATTCAACGTCGCCTTCTACTTTGTTGTTACCAGCGAAAACTTGCAGTTTACCGTCTTGGTCTACTGACGCTTTTACTAGGTCAGTTTGACCGTTGATGTACGTCGCTAGCTCTTCGATATCATCACCCGCTTTCGCGCTGATGTTGATTTCTTGCTCTTGACCAAAGCTGTCAGTCAGGCTGATTTTCAGGTCGTTTTTGCCAGCTTCAACGTTCCAGTTTTTGTCTTTACCGTTGTCAGCTTGGTAGCTCACGCCGCCCATCATTTTGTTGTCAGAGCGCATGTCTTTTAGGTTCAGCATTACCGCTTCCCCGTTATCTGCACCGATTTGGAAAGACTGAGTACCGTAAGTACCGTTTAGAAGCTTGTTACCACCGAAAGAGGTCGTTTCAGCGATACGGTTTAGTTCGTCGTTCAGCGCTGTTACTTCTTCTTGAATCGCAACACGTTCTGCTTTTGAGTTAGAACCGTTTGCTGATTGAAGAGATAGGTCACGCATACGTTGTAGGATGTTAGTGGTCTCGTTCATTGCACCTTCAGCAGTTTGTGCAATAGAGATACCGTCGTTCGCGTTACGAACAGCCACATCCAGGCCACGGCTTTGTACGTTCAAGCGGTTCGAGATTTGAAGACCCGCAGCGTCGTCTTTCGCGCTGTTGATTTTGAA